>CALADT010000057.1 GCA_937890655.1 uncultured Mucispirillum sp.
ATTATATTAAATGGTGCTGTAATAGAAGAAAATTCTATTGTAGCAGCGGGAAGTATTGTTCCACAAGGAAAAACAGTGAAAGCTGGTTCTTTATTTATGGGTTCGCCTGCTAAATTTGTAAGAGAATTAACAGAAGATGATTTAAAACATATAAAAAAGAATGCAGAAGAATATGTAAATTTAGTTAATACTTATAATAAATTAGGTATAAAATAATATATTATGGGGAGTATATAAACTCCCCTATTTTTAATCTTTTGAATATTCAGCAGCTGAAGTATCAGTTTCCCATACAATTACTTTATCTACTTTTTCACCATAGTGAACAGCAAGTTTATCAAAAATATATTTTGCCATATTTTCACTTGTTGGGTTTACTTTTACAAAATATTCTAATTCATTAATATAAACATGGTCTAATTCATCCATAATT
Organism: uncultured Mucispirillum sp.; assembly: GCA_937890655.1. GTDB lineage: Bacteria > Chrysiogenota > Deferribacteres > Deferribacterales > Mucispirillaceae > Mucispirillum. Next base: position 434 of record CALADT010000057.1, read on the forward strand.
ACATTTAGATGTTTTTTAAACTCTTTAAAATCTTCTACCATACCTAAATTATCTAATGTTTCAGATTTTAAGTAAGCTTCTACTTTCCAGTTATGACCATGTAATCTTTCACATGCACCTTGATATTCTCGTAAATTATGAGCTGATGAAAAATGACTTTTTATTCTAACTCTATACATAAGTTTTTACCTCTTTATTTATAATTTAAGCCTGTGGCTTTATATAATTGTTTTATTTCTTCTCTTGACAATAATTCGTATTCTCCTGGTTTTAAATTACCTATTTTTATAGGCCCTATGCGTATTCTTTCAAGACGTTTTACATGGCTTCCAAAATAACCAAACATATTTCTTATTTGCCTTTTTTTACCTTCTTTAATAATAACTTTATAATTTTGTTTTCCTGCAAATTTAATACTACAAGGTTGGTATTTTCCTTTAGGAGTATCAAGCCCTGATGCAAATTCTTCTAATTCAATAGATGATAATAACCTATCTACTGTTACAAGATATTCTTTTTCCATTTTATAGTCTGGTTTTTGCATTCTTTGGATTAATTCTCCATCGTTTGAAAAAATTAATAACCCTTCGCTTTCATAATCTAGCCTTCCAGAATAAGGAAACTTTCTTCCTGCAAATATTTTAAATTTATCAAGCGTATCTTTTCCCCGCCCTTCTCCATATGCAGTTAATACCCTTCGTGGTTTATAAAACTTAAATACTTCAGGTTTACTTTCATATATTGGTTCATTTTGAATAAATACTACATCTTCATTTTCATTAATTTTTATGCCTAACTCTTTAACTCTTGTTCCATTTACAGAAACCTTGCCTTCATCAATTAGTTGGTCAGCTTCTCTACGAGAATACCCTGTCATAGATGCAATATATTTATTTAATCTTACTAATTCGCTCATTGATTTTGTTTTAACTCCTGCCATTCTCTAAAAGTTGGTAATTCTGATAAATCATTTAACCCAAAATATTCTAAAAAATATTTTGTAGTTGCATAAAGTAAAGGTTTTCCTGGCACTTGTTTTCTACCAACAACTTTAATTAAGTTTTTATCTAATAAATATTTCATAGTTCCAGATGAGTTTACTTCTCTCATTTCCTCTACTTCTGCTTTTGTAACAGGTTGACGGTATGCTATAATTGCAGCAGTTTCAAGAGATGCTTTTGATAATGATTCTGTTTTTTCTCCAAAATATTTTTCTAAAAAACTGGTAACTTCTGCATCTGCAACTATTTGATACCCACCAGATACCATTCTTATTCTAACACCTATACCTTTACTATTAAATTCTTCTGCATAAGTTATTAACCTATTTTCTAAATTAATAGGGTTTAACATTTTACTAAAAGTTGAAATTTCAATAGGTTTACCAGAAAGATATAATGCAGCATAAAAAATTCGCTGTTCTCTATTTTCAGATATTTCTTCATAATCATCTGCATTAGAAATATCACTACTTTCTTCTTCTTTTTTCTCAAAATAACCATTATCATATTGTTGTGATAATTTTTCTTCATCAAGATTATCATCTTCAATAATATTATCAGCATTATAAGGAGAAGTTAAATCAGGTAAAACATCTTTTACAGGGCTTGCATCATCAAGATATAAAAGTTTATTTTTTTCTTTTATTTCTTCATTTATAATATTATCCATATAGTTTTCAAAAGCATCACTTAATTCTTTTATATCTTTATCATGATGGCTATTATCTTCTGTTTTAGTATTATCTGATATACTTTCAGGTATATTGTTATTTTCTTTATTATTTTCCATTATTTTCTTCTTGTTCCTTTCTTAATGTTAGTAATATTTCTTCAAAATTACCATCTTGAAATGCATTTATTTTTTTCCCTTTCATAAGTTCTAAAATAGAACCAAAAGATACACATTTTTCAATTTTTTCATTACATGTGCATGCAATTTCGCTCCATAATGTTTTTTCTCTTGATAAAATAAACTCTTTCACTCTTTTTGCTACTAACTCTGTTGCTATTTTAGAGTTTTTTACAACCATTTTCTTTTCTTTTTTACCAGTTGATATATTAAAAAATGATGCTGCTAATTTAAAAGCATCTTCTGTATATAATTCTTCTCTTAATATGACAATAGAATCAGTCCTTGCTAAAAATTTTCCAGAATTATATTCAAAACCTTTTAATTTTTGTGCCATATCTTTATAAAATGAATATTCAATTAATAATTGATTAAAACGGAATTTTGCTTCTTCTGGGTCGATATCATCTTCACTATTTCCATCTCGTGGTAAAAGCATTCTTGATTTTAAATATACTAAATATGAAGCCATATTAATAAATTCTGCAGCCACTTCTATATCCATTTCTTTCATTTTTCTAATCTCTTCAATAAACTGAGAAGTAATATCAGAAATGGATACATTAAAAATATTCATCTCATTTTTATAAACAAGATGTATTAATAAATCTAGTGGTCCTTCATAATCTAATATTTTAATATCAAGTAATTCATTCATATTTGTATAGCTTTTCTAACTTTTTCCATAATGTTTGCTGCAAAATCGTTAGCTTTATTTTGCGAATCCATTAAATATTCATCAATATTTTCTATTTGTTTTTCTAACTCTTTTTTCTTTTCTCTTATAGGGCAAATAAAGTTTTCAAGATTATTAATTAAAATCTTTTTACACTCTATACAACCTATTTTAGCATTAGTGCAACCATCTACAATATTTTTCATTTCTTCATTAGTAGAAAATACTTTATGATAATCATATACAGGACAAACATTTGGATCGCCTACATCTATTTTCCTTTGCCTTTTTGTATCTGTTATCATAGTTTTTATTTTTTTCTCAAGTACATCAGCTTCTTCTGTTAAAAGTATAGTATTATTAAGGCTTTTACTCATTTTTTTACCATCAAGACCTAAAAGTTTTGGGACATTTGTTAGCATAGATTCTGGTTCTACAAATATATTGCCATAAAAATTATTAAATCTACGAACTATTTCTCTTGCTAATTCCACATGTGGAACTTGGTCTATACCAACAGGCACTAAATTAGCTAAATACATAATAATATCAGAAGTCATTAATACAGGATAACCTAAAAAACCATAATTTGATAAATCTTTATGGGATAAAGTATTAATCATATCTTTATAACTTGGGCATCGTTCAAGCCATGCCACAGGAGTAACCATGCCTAATAATAGATATAATTCGGCAGTATAAAGATTATGGGACTGAATAAATATTGGTGCTTTATTCACATCTAACCCTGCTGCAACCCATGTTAAAACCATTTGACGTCGCATAGCTTTAATATTTTCTGGGTTATCATAATTAGTTGTTAATGCATGCCAGTCTGCAACGGCAAAAAAACAGTCGTATTCATCCTGCATTTTTACCCAGTTTTTTATTGCTCCAAAATAATGTCCAATATGTAATTCTCCCGTTGGACGCATTGCACTATATACTCGTTTTTTCATGTACCTTTCCTAATTTATATATTAAAAATTTTACCTAATATGCCAATCATAAAAGACATAATTGGGGACACAATATAGGTTAATATATTACTTAAAATTAAAACTGCAATTATAATAAAGTAATATTTTTCAGTAGATTCATATATTTTAGCCTTATCTCTAGGTAAAAAATTCCAAATGATTCTAGCACCATCCATAGGCATAATAGGAAGTAGATTAAAAATACATAATGCTATATTAATTTGAATAGAATAAAATATCATTATAGCTAATGGTTCTGATATGTTTACAGGTATCATAGGGTTTACAAATACTACATGTAGTTTTAAAATAGCAGCTGATAATATAGCTGTTAGTAAATTAGCCATAGGGCCTGCAACAGAAACTATTGCAACTCCATATTTATGGTTGAGGTTATTATAATTTACAGGAACAGGTTTTGCCCACCCTATAAATCTTGTAATCATAAGAACTAATAGCCCTAATGGGTCAATATGTGCTATTGGGTTAAGTGTTAATCTGCCTGCGTCTTTAGCAGTTCTATCCCCTAACTTATATGCAGCATATCCATGCATTACTTCATGTATTGTTACTGCAAAAAGAAATGGCACAATAGATAAGGTTAAGCGTTGTATAAATGAATTAATATCAAATTCCATATTTAAAATTATCCTTTATTTAAAAAACTTTTTTTTATAAAGATTAATTATATCCATATCTTCATAATAAGTTATTTTTATATTTTCATAGTTTGATAAAACAGTATATACAGGTATCTGCTCTAATTCGCAAGCTGATGCTTCATCTGTTACTATATTATCATTATTAATTGCTGTTTCTAATGCTTTTTCTATAATATCTTTTTTAAATACTTGTGGAGTATGTGCAAGAAAAAGATTATCACGAGATAAAGTATTGCTAATAATATTATTATCACATTTTTTTAATGTATCTCTTACTGGTAAGACACATATACAAGCATTATTTTCAAAAGCATTTTGTATTGTTGTAATAATTGTCTTATCACTTGCAAAAGGACGAACGCTATCATGCACAGCTACAAAATCAAAATGTGATTTTTTTATACAGTTTAAAACAGTATTTGCCCTTTCTTTCCCACCTTTTACATAAATTACTGGAATAGATATATTTAATTTTAATATAATCTCTTTAATATATTCTATATCATCTTCATTAGCACCGATTATTAACTCTGTAAAATTATATGCCTCTATTAGACGCTTAATTGTCCAATATATTAAAGGTTTACCGTCAATATCTACAAATTGCTTTTTTTTATCTTGCGAAAAACGTTTTCCTATTCCAGCAGCAGGAATAATTAATGATACATCCATACAATAATTATTTAACCTTAGTAAAAATAATTCTGCCAGATTCTGTTTGTAAAAGCGAAGTAGCCTCCACTTTTAATGTTTCCCCAAGACGTTTTTTACCATTTTCAACAACTACCATTGTGCCATCATCAAGATAACCTACTCCTTGAGAAGGGTCTTTACCCTCTTTTGCAATGGTAATAACAATCTCCTCTCCTGGAAGAATAGTTTGTCTTAAAGCTATGGCTAAATTATTTAAATTTAAAACTTTTATATTTTGTATCTCTGCTACTTTCATTAAATTAAAATCTGTTGTAATAATAGCAGCATGAATTTTCATACTTAAAGCAAGTAGTTTTTCATCTACTGTTCCTATTTCATCAAAAGTGGTATTATCTATTTCTACTTTTACATGAGATTGTTCTTGTAATCTTTTTAAAACATTTAAGCCACGTCTTCCTTTTTGACGTCTTAAATGGTCATGAGAATCTGCAATATTTTGTAATTCTTTTAAAACAAAAGCAGGGATAACAAGGCTACCTTCTATAAAACAACAATCAACTATATTTGCAATTCTACCATCAATTAATGTTGATGTATCTAATACTTTAGATTTCCCACCACTTTTTAGTTTT
>CALADT010000058.1 GCA_937890655.1 uncultured Mucispirillum sp.
AAGCATAGAAGCAGTAAAAAGGTTTAAAGAAGAAAATATAGAAGTTTATATGCTTACAGGGGACAATAAAGCCACTGCAGAATATATAGCAAACCAAGCAGGTATAGAAAACGTTTATTCTGATTTACTTCCACAGGATAAAGAAATGGTAATAAAAGAATTACAAGCAAAAGGTTTAAAAGTGGCTATGGTTGGCGATGGTATAAATGACGCACCAGCATTAATGAGGTCAGATTTAGGTATTGCCATAGGGGCAGGAACAGATGTTGCCATTCAATCTGCTGATATTGTATTAATAAAAAATAACCTGCTAGACGCACTAACCTCTGTTCGTTTAAGTAGGGCTACATTAAATAATATTAAAATGAACTTGTTTTGGGCATTTTTTTATAATATAATAGGCATACCTATTGCAGCTGGTGTATTTTATTTATATAATGGGTTGACACTTAATCCTATGATTGCAGCAGCAGCTATGAGCTTTAGCTCTATTTTTGTAGTAACTAATGCTTTAAGGTTAAAAAGGTTTAAAGCAGAAATGTATAAAACACAAGGAGATAAACTAATGAAAGTGATTGTTAATGTAAATGGTATGAATTGCAACCATTGTAAAATGTCTGTTGAAAAAGCACTTAATTCTGTAGAAGGGGTTGTATCGGCTGAAGTTAATTTAGATGCTAAAAATGCTGAAGTAACACTTTCTAAAGAAGTTGATGATAAAACATTATTAAGTGTAGTAAACGAAGCAGGCTTTGATGGCGTATCTGTGGAGAAAGCATAACAATGAAAGCAGAAAAAACAAAAGTTCTGCCTTTATTAAAAACAGCAAAAGGGCATATTGAAGGAATTATAAGAATGGTAGAAGATGATAGATACTGTGTAGATATATCTAACCAATTATTTGCAGTGGAATCTATTTTACGTAAAACAAATAAAATTGTTTTAAAAGCCCATATATTATCTTGTGTCCAAAATGCAGCAGAAAGTAAAGATGATGAGAAATTTCAAGAATTAGCATCTTTATTAGATACTATAATTAAATAATGTATAAAAATAACTGGTGGTATATGCTACCAGTTATTTTTTATTATTAATGTAGTAGATTTGTGAGAGTTTTAAAAACAAGGCAAATAAAAGTAAAGCTAAAAGTAAAAGTAAAGCAAAAACAGTATTTATATAATATTTTTTTATAACACAGTGCTAGTTTATAAGAAATATAAAATGTATTCAAAAGAAAATATAAAGTTAATAAACAGTATATAAGTAAAATCAAGCTTTAAATATATTCTAATTTAGTAATAATACATCATTAAATATAATAATTATAATATAAATTTATTTCATTAATTAACTAATTATTTAGTGTATTATTTTCTATTTTATTATTACATATTTTAAACTACATAATAAATTTATTTTTAATTAACAATTATTTAAATAGAATGCGTTGGTAGTAAAAAATAATTTTTTTATATTGACTTTATGTATAATTATATGATAACAAAATAAAACTTTTTTCTAAAAATATTTGATTGGGAGTTAAATTTATGAAAAAGTATTTATTTGTTTTAGCAAGTCTTTTTGCTATTTTTATTATTTCAGGTTGTGCTGAAGAAAAGTCAATAAATAAATATACAGCACAATCTCCAAATCCAGAACCTAAACCAGTAACAGAAATGTAT
>CALADT010000059.1 GCA_937890655.1 uncultured Mucispirillum sp.
ATATGAGCAGGAGCAGGTCTTTTATCAAGGCACATCAAAAGCTAGGTGGGGTCAGTCAAAACATAATAAAATACCTTCTATGGCTGTTGATGTGGTGCCACTACCATTACACTGGGATGATATTGAAAGTTTTGAAAAATTAGGCAATGCAATTATGGAAAAAGCAAAAGAACTAAATATTAATATTTTATGGGGTAGAGATTTTAAAAAATTAAAAGACTACCCACATTTTGAATTAGTATAATAAAAAACTCTCTAAATATTTATAATTTAGAGAGTTATTTTTTTTAAATTCTTTTATACATTATTTTATAATAATATAAAGAAAAGCAGAATATCGCAAAGGCTATTCCCACAGGGTATGCAAAAGTTGTGCTTAAACTAAACCCTTCTTTAGACTGAAGTATGTAAGTAGATACTACTGCAGACATAAAAGTGGCAGGTAATGCAGCCATCATAGACGCAATAGGTGGAAACCCATTTCTATATAAATATGCAGCCCCTGTCCATAAAACTATTGTTGCAAGCACTTGATTAGACCATGAAAAATATCTCCACATCACTTCAAATGGCAACTGGCCACCTAAAGCAGTAATTAATAATAAAGGAACAGCAATTAAAATACGTTTTTTAAGGTTTTTTTGGTCAATATTAAACCAATCTGCAATAGTTAGCCTTGCTGAACGTAAAGCCGTATCCCCTGATGTAATAGGGCAAACAATAACACCTATCATTGCTAATATTCCACCAAAAGTGCCAAGCATAGTAGTGCTTATTGTATAAACCACTGTTCCAGGGCCATATTGAGTTATAGCATCTACTAAAGAACCTGTATTTTCATAAAAAGTTACACCTGCTGCTGCCCAAATAAGTGCAATAATGCCTTCTGTTACCATAGCACCATAAAAAACTGTTCTACCATGTTTTCCATTTTTTATGCACCTTGCCATAATAGGTGACTGAGTAGCATGGAACCCTGAAATAGCACCACAAGCAACAGTTACAAACATCATAGCCCATACAGGTAGCCCTTTAGGGTGTTCTTGATTTAATGTTTGAGTAGTTAATTCCGGCATAGTATGGTCAGGGCTGAAAACTAACGCACCTGCAATACCTAAAGCCATTACAATTAATGCAAGTCCAAAAAATGGATAAAGCATACCTATTATTTTATCCACCGGTAAAAATGTTGCAGAAAAATAATAAATTAAAATAACTATTAACCAGAAATTTACATTCATCCATT
>CALADT010000060.1 GCA_937890655.1 uncultured Mucispirillum sp.
ATATTGTCAGGTTATATGATAATAAAACAAATAGCACATCTTTATTATATAGTTGTGATAATAATACAAATCATACTTATGAAAGTGCTGTTTTAAAAAATGTAGAATTAACTTTTCCTGCTAAAAATGATACACTACAATTAACATTATCTAATAATCTATACACTTATAATGGTAAACTTAACAATGAACTAATTACTGTTGTATTTTATTATTTAATTAATGATAAATATACAGTAAAAGTAATTAAATCTACTTATGCAGAGTAAATATGGTAACATTATTTGTTCTTATTATAATAAGTTTGGTAGTAGGTATTAGTGCATTTTTTCTTTTTATTTATGCCAGTAAAAAAGATCAATTTGATGATATTGAAGGGCCTAAATATAGAATGATGGATAATGAAGATGAATAATAATTTAAACCACAATAAAAGTATTTGTTCTCATTGTTCAACAGAGATTAATCCAAAAACAGCTATTTTTGAAGAAGATACTGGCAACTATTTTTGTTGTGAAGGCTGTAAAGCTGTTTATCATTTAATCAAAGAAGAAGGGTTTGCATCATTTTATACTAAAAGAACTGACTGGGAAGATGCTCCACCTGCTGAAATTGTAGATGCTGATGAAGATTATTTTGAAACTTCTATAGAACCATTAAAAAATGGGGACTATATGCTTTCTATTGTTATATCAGGTATAAGATGTGCAGCATGTATATGGTTAATAGAATCTTCAGCTCAAAAAGATAGTAGAATAAAATCATTTCGTGTAAATTATGCAAATCATAAAGCAAAAATTATTTTTAATCCGCAGGATATATCTGTTAAAGAAGTTTTACAAAAAATTACAAGGTTAGGTTATTGTCCATTACCATCAAATAATATTGAAACAATACATGATAAAGAAAGAAAAGATTATTTTTATAGGTTCGGAGTTGCTGCTTTTTTTTCTATGCAAGTTATGATGTATTCAATAGCAAATTATACCGGTTATTTTAAAGGAATGGATGAGAGTTTATATTTTCTTTTTAAATTATTAGCATGGATATTAGCAACTCCTGTTCTTGTATATTCTGCATATCCATTTTTTAAAAAAAGTTATTCAGCATTAAAACATTTTCATTTTACTATGGATACTCTTGTGGCTTTAGGTTCTGGAACTGCATATTTATATAGTGTTGCCGGTGTATTTCTTAATTATGAAACTTATTTTGACACTTCTGTAATGATTATTACATTAATTTTACTTGGTAGATTTATTGAAGGGTAGTAATACTGTTCTAAAACTACTTTCATTAAAACCTAAGAATGTAAAAAAAGTTATTGAAGAAAATGGTGAAAAATCATATATCACTATTCCAATAGAACAATTACAAAAGGGTGATATTTTTGAAATTTCATCAGGTAATAATATAGCAGCTGATGGTAAAATCATTGAAGGTATATGTGAAATTGATGAATCTATGTTAACAGGAGAACCATTACCTGTTAATAAAAAAGAAGGTAATGAAGTATATGCAGGAACTAAAATTATAAATGGTAGTTGTCTAGTTATGACAGAGAAAGTAGGAAATGAGAGTTTTCTTTCAAAAATTGCTTCAGCAGTTGATGATGCTCAAAGTTCAAAAGCTCCTATTCAAGATGTAGCAGATAATTTTATAGGTAAATTTGTGCCAGCAGTTATGCTTATTGCATTACTATCATTTTTATATTGGTTTTTTATTGCTACAATTGGAACTGAACAATCTTTAATGCGTGCTGTTTCTGTATTAGTAATAGCTTGTCCATGTGCTATGGGGTTAGCTACACCTCTTGCTATAATATCTTCTTCATCTAAATTATCAGAATTGGGAATAATATTTAAAAATGGCGAAGCTATTGAAAGATATGCACATGTTAACGATTTTTATTTTGATAAAACGGGAACAATTACAAAAGGAAATATGGAAGTAAGTAATTATAAGTTAACTTCTAATTGTTCTTCTATTTTAAACTTAATTTCTTCAGCTACATTTTACTCAAAACATCCTGCATCAAAAGCTATATCTTTACTAAATAAGGAACTATATAATTATGAATCCTTTAATGAAATAGCAGGTAAGGGGATAGAAACCGTTATTAAAGGTAAT
>CALADT010000061.1 GCA_937890655.1 uncultured Mucispirillum sp.
CACCTTTACCTGTTAATGTTACTTCTCTTCTTTCTCCACTGTTACTCATAATAATAACTTTTTTTAGAAAATCATCATTTCTATCGGGAGCAAAAGTAAAACCTAAATAACAAGATTCTCCTTTTTTTAGTATAAAACTTGTATCATTATTTTTTACAATACATGAAGGTAATTCTTTATTTTCTAATACCACTAACTTAAAGTTATTATTGTTTCCTTCTGAAAGAATAGAATAACTTTGGTCAAAATTAGTTGTGTTAGGTATTAATATTTTTTGCACATTACCACCAAAGTAAACAGTGCCAAAATCTAATAAATCAGAAGCAGAGCCATAAAGCATATATTCTCTTGCGCCTGAAAGGATAGTTTTATTAAAGATTAATTTAGCAGAAAAATCGCCTGCTGAAGTTGGTCTAAAACTAAATACTATACCACATGGTTCATTATCTGGTTCAATAATTTCGTTACCTTTTATTGTGCATGAAGATTTGGAAGTATCTAGTTGAAAACTTTTATCACCTTCAATTTTATAAGTAAGTTTTGTATTTTTATGGTTAGTAGTATCCTTAAATATTTTTATAAAAGCATATTTATCACTTTTCACACCTGCTGTTTCATTATTCCATTTAATAGAATATTCTGCACGTTTATTATCTACATTTTCACCACTATTATCAGTATAATATAATACTGTAAAGTCAGGCATTAAAATACCGTGTCCGTGTATGTGGTATTTTTCAAATTTAGGGCCTGTTGAAATTATCATTTCTTCATTATATTCTTTAACTTCAGTTGGAGAAAATGTAATGTGAAGTTTACATTTATTACCAGCAGTAATAGTGAATAATGTTTCTCCATAGTGTTGTATGCAGGAATCAGCTGCTATACTTGAAAAAATTTCTTTTGTATCATTATCAAAAAACTTATTAGTTAGTGGCGCGATTTTAATATCACTTGTCTGCATTGATGGATGAGATGAAAAAGAAACACTATATTCTTTTGTTTCATTAGTGTTGTTACTAATAACAATAGTTTTACTAACTGTATTAGCACGGTCTTTATTAAAAAATGAGTTACCAAATTCAATAGTTTCTGCACATACTGTTATAAATGACAATAAAATCATAGATATAACAGCAAAAATTCTGTAAATCATACATTCTCCTAAATGTGTATTGAAAAGCAGTATAACACTTTTTTTCTCAATATAAAAGCATAATATATAAATATATGTATAAACTTAAATTTATCAATAGTTTATTTCTTCATATTTATTTCATATACTATGCTGTTAGGGTAATTATCGTATACTTTTGTAAATAAATTTTTATTATATTCCTGCAACAAAAATAGCTTAACAAAAGCATTATTTAGCATACTTGTAGGCATAATATAAGTTAAATACATATCCGATGTAGTATCTATAATAAGAGCTATATTATCAACAAGAGAAAATGTTTTCATATTAGCTTTTTTACCATTTTGAGTATATGTAATTGAGCTTAATGGTATATTGTTGTTTGATGTATATATAACCCCTTGTGATAAATCCACACTCATTTGGTTAGAGCAGATTATTATGTTTTCTCTATTAGATTTAGAGCATACAACAGGAATAATGCTTTCATCTTTTTGAGCAAAATAAGCAAAAGCACCGTATTTGCCTATCATATCATTTGTAAAGAGTATATAGTTATGTTCTTTTGATGGACCTAGATTATAGTTTTCCATAATAGAAGTAACTTCTGCTACTGATTTATTATCTTTAAACATTTTATCTACTTCATCATACCCACCTTGTTCAATATATGAAGCGATATTATATAAGTTTTGCTGATTACCTGTTAAACTATTTGCAATCATCCAAGTTTTAGGGGTGGATTGGCTCATTCCACTATGATATACAGGAAACCCTGTAATATCAGTAATAGCAAGCCCTAAATCCCACCATGTGTATATGGTAGAATCACTAGGAAGTTTTTCTTTTAATTTAGAAATATCAGAATAAACTATTGTATCTATTGAAGGGCGTGGAGTAAAACTAAAAGCCATTCCGTTAGTAGTTAGTAAAATTACAAGCATAAAAAAAGAAAAAACAGCAGGTAAAAGTTTGCTATAAAGAGCTTTTTTGTTTTCCCTTTTTTCAAAAGAATTAATTAGATAGTGGGATATAATATAAAGCCCATACCCAAAACCTAAAGCAATAAAAGGCATTAAAAACATAGCAAAACGGCCAGAACTTACAAAAACCACAAGCCCCATAAGGAAAATAGGTAGTATAGGTAATGATTTTTTAATGTTAGCCATAAGAAAAATTATTGCAAGTATAAGCCCAACTATAAATGATATGGCATTGCCAGTAGTAAAAGCAACTATACCTTGAAAAGATTCTGCAGCAGCTTCGCTAATAGTATTATAAACCCAAGGAATAGGAGAGTTTGTTTCTAAGTTATTAGGTAAAAATGGAATATATACAGCCAGTGAACCGATAAGAGAATTTAATGACTGAATAAAAGCAAGTGGGTTAGATGCTACAATATAAATAACAGCTGAAATTAGTATTTCTTTAGGTTTAATTTTAGAAACAAAAAGAAAAAGTATAAGTATAACAAAATAAACTAAATTAAAAAGTATATGGTTATAAAAATGTTGGAACCCTAAAATAGTAAACCCTAAAAGTGCAGTAAAAATATATACTGAATATTTTTTTGAATGAGAACCTGCAAGGTAGATAAAAAGGCCTGCAAGAAAAAGAAAAAACATATTACCACCGTCTGTATCAAACCTACCGATAGATGTTCTAATTAAAAATACAGGGGCAAAGCTAGTTAAAAGCCCAACTATTGCACCAATAGCAGGGTAACCTATTAAATAAAAATAAGCACATACAACAAGTATAAATATACTACTAAGCCAAGGGACCATATTTATGGCAATATTATAGTAATCTATACCAAGCATATTATGGAGTTTTGCAAGGATAACACTAAGTAACGGTGCAGGGTCATAAAAAGGGACACCTTCAGGGTAGAAAATATTAACATCGTTACCTGCAGGAATATACTCACCTGCATTAATTTCTTTTGCATGGCGAGTATATTTATAAGCATCAAGAGTTGTCATCATAGGAGTATTTTCATAAAAAAATTGTTCCTTATTATCTTTCCACTGGTCATACTGTATATATCTGCCTTCTACTGATATAAAAAAAGCAATAAAAGCAACAAGAGAATATAATATAAGTGAAATTTTATCGTAGCTTGTAGGAAAATTTAATTTACTTACAATAAACCCATATGTATTTGTAATTTTTTTAATAGTATTATTTTGTGCAATATTAATTTTTTTCATTTACCCCTGCCGTATAGTGAGTTTTAATAAAGTTATATAATAAACGCAACCCAAACCCTGTGGCTTCTTTACCAAAAACAGGGTGATTTTTTTCAAGGAAAGCAGGTCCTGCAATATCTAAATGTATCCATGGGTAGTTATCTACAAACTGTTTTAAAAATAAAGCTGCATGAATAGAACCACCTTCTCTACCAAAAGTGCTCATATTCTGCATATCTGCAACTGTGCTACTTATACCTGTTTCATAATCTTCAAATAAAGGAAGTTCCCAAATATCTTCGCATACTTCCCAAGAGATATCTGAAAGCTGTTTACTTAAAAATTTTCTGTTAGAAAAAAGCCCTGCACAAAATGGCCCTAATGCTACAATACAAGCACCTGTTAAAGTAGCAGCATCAATTATAATATCAGGGTCAGTTTTTGATGCTAAAAATAAAGCATCTGCAAGAATAAGCCTACCTTCTGCATCAGTATTTAAAATTTCCACAGTTTTAGAGCTGGCAGAAGTAACAACATCTCCCGGAACAAGCGCGTCTTTTCCAATAATGTTTTCAGCAAGTGGTATAAAAGTATTAACATTTACTTTTAAATTAAGTTCAGCAATAAGTTTTGTAACAGTATACATTAAAGCAGCGCCGGACATATCAGTTTTCATAGTAGTCATACTGCTTGCTGGTTTTAAACTAGAGCCGCCGCTGTCAAAAGTTATGCCTTTACCAACTAAAGCAATATTTTTTTCACTGTTTTGGTTTCCTTTATATTCTAACTGTAAAAAATAAGGTCTGTTACCGCTACCGTTACCAACAGCATGTAAAAGGTTTAGGTTGTTTTTTATAATTTCTTTTTCATCCCAAATAGTGCATTTAATATTGCTAGGAATATTTTTACTTACAAACTCCACAAAATCTTTAGGAGTTAGTTTATTAGCAGGGGTATTTATTAAATCTTTCATAATATTAATATTTTGAAAAACAGCGTCCCAGCTTTCTGCGTTATCATCTATATATTTTTTCATTCTTGACATGACAGTAATAACTTCCACTTCAAATATATGCTCAGGAGATTTTTTTGTTTTAAACTTATCAAAAGTGTAATCTGCAAACATAAATCCTTCTAAAAAGGCTTTTGTAATGTAGAAGTCTTTTTTCTCAT
>CALADT010000062.1 GCA_937890655.1 uncultured Mucispirillum sp.
CTCTAAACTATGTAAATGATATTTTTATATATTACTTTAACAGACTTTTCCCACTCTACTGTCTACTCTGAACGGATGTGAAGAGTCTCTTTATGTATATACTTTTTTTAAATGATTATTAAAATTAAAATTTATTAATCTTATTACGGTTTATTTTTTAGATACTTCCCGCAAGGCTCAGTATGACGTTGTTGTAACGTGGCTATTTCTTGCAAGAATTTATGTTTTTTAAATCAAATTAAGTAAATTTATTAAAATATTTTTAAATTATTCATATTACATATAATTACATGAGAGTATAAGTAGCCATTACAAGTATATAATAATATTTAAAAACATTAATATAATTTAATGTTAAAAAAAGGGTGTAATATTTCTATTACACCCTTATATATGTTTATTTTACTACATTTTATTATTTAGTAACAGGGTTTGTAGCCCAATCTGGAGTAACTGTTAAATCTACACCCCATAATACTGGTAATACATACATTACAAATAACACTATAACAACAGTGCCTATTAAGTTTAACCAAAGGCCTGCCACTGCCATATCTTTCATTCTTACGGCTTTACTACCAAAAACTACGGCGTTTGGTGGAGTGGCAACTGGTAACATAAAAGCAAATGATGCTGCTACGCAGGCTGGGATAATTGTAGCATATGGGTGGATACCTAATGCCACAGCTGATGCACCCATTATAGGAACTAATAATGTAGCTGTTGCTGTATTTGATGTTATTTCTGTTAAAAATACCACAAGTAAAGTTACGATTGCTATAAATATAATCATATCTAAACCTTGTAACATCTCTAACTGATTTGCTATATAAGCTGCTAAACCTGATTTTGCAAAACCTGAAGCAACCGCTATACCACCACCAAAAAGAAGAACTATATCCCAAGGTATTTTTACAGCTGTTTTCCAGTCTAATATAAATATACCATTTTTCCAGTTAGCAGGGATAACAAATAATAATATTGTTCCAAACATTGCAATACCTGTATCGCTTATACCTTTTAATATTGCAATATGCTGTTTAAGGGTTGGAGATAATACCCAAAGAAAACCTACAAGTAAAAATACTGCTAATACTATAATTTCTTCTTTTGTAATTTTACCCATATCTTTTATTTCTCTATCAATAACATCGCCACCTTTAGAAAGCTGTAAATCGCCTGTTTTAAAAAGGAATTTAACAATTAAAACCCATGTTAATGCAATCATAACAATAGTCATTGGTAAACCAAAAAGCATCCAGTCTGAAAATGTGATTGTTTGACCGTATGTTTTTTCCATCATTGCACGCATAATTGTATTTGGTGGAGGACCAATAAGTGTCGCAACACCACCAATAGAAGCAGCATAAGCTATGGCAAGCATTAAACCTTTACCAAAGTTTTGCTCTTTTTTACCAACAGAACCACTTAATAATTGTTGAGTAGCAATACCTGTTACCTGTGCTATTACTGCTAAACCAATAGGAACCATCATCATAGCAGTAGCAGTATTTGATACCCACATGGAAATAAATGCTGTTGCAACCATAAAACCTAATGTCATTTTAGCAGGGCTTGTTCCCACTGCTTTAATAGTATATAAAGCAATACGCCTATGTAAATTCCACCTTTCCATAGTTACTGCCACAAAAAAACCGCCGATAAATAAATAAATTGTAGGGTCTGCATAAGAAGATGTTACATCACCAACAGGTAAAACATCAAACATTGGATATAATAATATAGGCAAAAGTGAAGTAGCAGGTATAGGCACTGCTTCTGTAATCCACCATATTGCCATTAATACTGTTATTGCTGCTACTTTCATAGCCGCTTCACTCATACCTTCCGGTGGAGTGATTAATAGCATAATAAAAAATATTATGGGGCCGACAATCAAACCTACCCTTTGAACAGTAGTATAAATTTGTGCTTGCATCTAGTCCTCCATTATAACCAATATAACCAAAAAAGTTTATCATTAATAGATTATGTAATAATAAAACAGCTTGTTATACTGCAATATTTAAAGTCTAACATAATTATTTTATTAAAGCAATAGAAAGTAAGATTTTTTATTAAAAATAAGATATTATTTTATGGTAATACACTTGTAAATATTATATTATAATATAAAAAATATATTTTTAT
>CALADT010000063.1 GCA_937890655.1 uncultured Mucispirillum sp.
TTTGAAAACTTACACAACTGCTTAATTTGTCGCAATCGTTTTTAGAATTTACCATATTAATCACACTATATATAAACAATCACTAATAACAAATTTTATTTTTTATTTTATTAGTCAATATATTATATAATTTTCTTTACTTTTTTTACTTACTAATATACTATGGTTAAAATATTTTTTACGGTGAATATATGGCATTATCTAAATCAAAAAAAATTATAATTATTGTTTCTAGTGTTATTATTTTATTATGTATAATTACTCCTATTGCTGCTTATTTTATTGCAAATGGTAATGCAGTTTCTAAGGTGGAAGATTTTACAAAATCAGTAAAAAATATTTGTGATATTAAATATAAAGATGTGTCATATAATATACTTAATAGACATTTAACTGTGGATAATATAAATATTACTTGTAGTAATGAAAAGATTATGGATATAAAAAAGGCAGAGTTCAACCATATTGTATCAAGCGACCCTATACCTGCTAGTATTCAAGTGGATATAAAAGGTGGTGTATTATACCATAACACTAACCTTTTTAGTAAATATGGCAAAGCTATTTCTTATTTAGGATATGATAATCTACCATTTCAAGGCCGTATATCTTATACTTTAGGAAAACAGTCAAAAGAGTTTAAAATAACATCATTAAATATTGTTGCAAATAATCTTGGTTTATTACAAGGATCTTTAAAAATAAATAATGTTTATGATAAAGAATTACAAAATATTTTTACAAACCTTATAAATAATACTGCATCATTTTATTTAACATTTAATGATAAAGGCTTAAAAAACAAAGTGTATGATAACTATTCAAAAGCAACAGAATTAACTGTGGATGAAATAAAAGCAAAAATTTCTAACGCTTTTTATAAACGTGCAGTTAATACTGATAACACTACAAAATCAAATTATGCTCAGCTGGAAAAATTTATGCTTTCAAGTGATGGTATTTCTATCCAACTTCATGAAACAGATAATATTTCCATAAGTAATGCTTTTAATTCCTTTGATTTAACAGGGTATAGAAAATTACTTAATTCCATAAAAAATATTAATTTAGAATTAATGGCTAAATAAACATATATTATTGCCTTATATAGTTTAGCACATATTATAACTATTATTTTAAAGTATTAGTTATTACAAACTATTATTTCATAACTTATTTATCTACTATAACCATATAAGTTTTTACTACGTATATTTTACCGTATTCTTATGAATTTTATGATTTATTTATTAATACTACAAATCAATAATTAATTTCATAATATTTTTACTAATTATTTAATGTGATAATATATAAAGAATACACCAAAGGATAAACAATAATTTACCCTTTGGTTTATATTATTAGATAAGATTTTATGATTTAAATTGTTTTACAATATTTTTCAGCTGTTCTGCTCTATTTTGTAAATGGCTTACTGTTACATTTACTTCGCTTACTGCAGAATTACTTTCTTCTACACCTGAGGCTACCACTTGTGTTTTTTCATCTACATCTTGTATAATGCAATTTTGTTCGCTTACAGACATAACAACATTATTTGTATTACTTACTGCCACATCAACCCCTTGAACCACTTCTGCAAATGCTTTTGATGTTTCTTCAATTACTTCCACACCATGTATTACTGCTTCCCCTGAAAGTTTCATCTCGCTTGATGCTTTTTCTGATTCCTGTTGTAATGTGGTTATAATCCCTTCTATTTCACTTGTTGCGTTAGTTGTTCTTTCTGCTAGTTTTCTTACTTCATCAGCAACCACAGCAAAACCACGTCCAGCATCCCCTGCTCTTGCTGCTTCAATAGCTGCATTTAAGGCAAGCAAGTTTGTTTGGTTTGCAATATCATTAATAACAATTAATATTTCACCGATTTTTTTAGAGCTTTCTGCAAGTTCATCAATAGTATGAGATAGTGTTGATGCTTTTTCATGTATCTCCATTATAGAGTTTTTAACTTCTAATAATTTAGTATTACCATAGTTTGTTTTTTCTGATGAATTATTCATTATATCTAATACTTCTGATAAATCTTTTGAAGATTCTCTTGAGTCGTTACTTATATTTTGCATATCATTTACTATGCTTGATATTTGCTCTGCTTGGGAATTAAATGTAGTAGATAATTCTTCCATAGTAGCAGCAAGCTGGTTATTTCCACTTGCCACATCATCTGCTGCTTCTTTTACTTCTGACACTATTTCTTGAACGTTTTCTATAAATCTATTAAAATTATCTGCTAATTCTTGTAATTCATCTTTATTGGCAGACTGTATTCTAACGGTTAAATCCCCTTCCCCTGATGTTAGTTCCCCTACGCTTTTTATAAACTTTTTAAGCTGGCTTATAACACTCACTTGTAAATACATTGTGCCTGCAACTGCAACAATCATCATTATTATAAAAAATATACCCATAACAATATTTGCGCGGCTTAACATATCCATAACTCTTAAAGACTCTTTTTCCACACTGCTTGTTACATATTCTCCAAATTTACTATTTTCTTCCCTTGATAAAACAGCATAAGATAACCTGTTTTTTTCAACCTGAACAATCTCTTTATAATTAGTGGCTATACTTTTTATATCTTCTTTTGCTAAATCAAATGATTTTTCAATTTTAATAATTTCTTTATGAAATTTATTTGGTCCATCAACTTTTTTTAATAAGTTAATATATTTTGCAATGGCAGGCTCATTTTTTCTTAAATTTTCAAGCCCTTTTAAATCTCTTGTTAATATAATTTGGTTAATATCTGCTTTTACTGTAAAAGTGATTGTACTAAGAGTATTTAAGTAGTCAATAGCCTGTAATTTTGTTTCATCATTGCCTATTATTTCTATAGAGTTAGCTATTGATGATACCATTCCTTCAATATTTTTATTAAAACTTTTTTCATAAGGTTTTGTTTTTTCTATTAACGATACATTGTTTTCTACAATAGATAAATACTCATGCATATTCTTTTTATAGGTTTCAAAACCTTCAACTGTTCTTGGGGAATGACGTTTTGTTTCCGGTTTTTTTACATATTTTTCATATTCTACAAGTTCTTGTTTTAATATGGTTATTAAATCACGAATTGTTTTACTTTTTTCATCAGTAGCTATGGCAGTATAACTTAAAATAGTATATTGCAAATACATTGTATTAAAATTAATCTTAGACATAATAGTATTTGCATGTGCTAAATCTGTAGCTACAATATCTATGGAATCAGTAGACTTATTTAGCATATAAACAGCATAAACACCGTTAAGAAATGAAAACACCATAATACTTGCTATGGCAAAAAAGATTTTTTTAGCTATTGTCATATTCATATAAAATACTCCTTACTCATATCTATACTTTATCAACTTTATGATAGAATAGTATAACAGTATTTTATATAAAATCAAGCATTAAAAATTAAGCCTTAACGTCAAACCTTCTTGCAGCAGCTGCCATTTCTGCATAAGCACTACCACGTTGTAATGGTTTATGGTAAGATAAGTTAGGCGACGGTGCCCACTGGCCATGTTTATTAAACCTATTAATATCAGCAATACGTTCTGATTCCATTTCAATACGTTTTTTTATTGCCATTTGAGATATTTGAACACTTTCTTGAAAATAATCCCTACGTGCTTTTGACATGGCAATATATTTATTGACATAATCTCTAGGACGTGGGTCCGTAGTAATAATGGCTCTAAGCCCGAATGTTTCGATACTCATACTCGCTCCATATATGAATAATTTAACATGCTATTGTTTAGCTTTTTAAAATAACTACACCACGCGCAAAGTATAGTTATATATACAATGTAATATATTTGCTTAATTTATTCAAGTATTAATTATATTATTCTTTATTTATTAATATTTTCCCTTGTTTTTTTATATTATACTTGATATTTTATATATATTTCATTAATATTACATTTAATATAGTGGCATTATTTTTGCTTTAACATATTAAAATAATTAAATTTAAAGCAAAATTGTTTTAAAGGAGCGAGTTTCAATGCGTAAACTGTTATTATTTTTATTGTTGGTTATTGTTACAATTAATTTTGGCTGTGCTAAAACAAATATATTTAAAGACCCATCTACACAGGAAAAAGGAGAGAAAAAAGTTCTTCTTTATAAAGTAAATAAAAAAGAGACTGATATGCCTGTGTATTTCAGAATGCCTGATGATAAAAAAAGTGTTACACTAAGGTTTGAAAAAATGGGCTCTACTGCTGTGCCTGTAATATTAAACCATGATATAAACGGCTGGAACGCTTTTAGCTCAAAACCACTTTCTGCAAATGGTGCTGATTTTGGTTTAATAATTGATTTTGCCAGCGGTGCCGTTTATGAAATGCCTAAAGATGATGTAAAAACTTACTTAAATAAATTTAACCCAAATAACGCTTTTGCTTTAAAAGAGTTGCTACCGTCTAAAAATAATACAGGCTATACAAAAATGATAGCTGTGGATAGCTCTGCATTATATAATAAAGAAGAATTATCTCATTTAATATTATTAAACAGTTTAGACCTTGCAAACAGTATGCCTTATGTGCACCATAATAATACTCCAGAACCTAAAGTGGAAGGGGACAAAACCTTTAATAAAACAAATAAAAATGCAGTAGTAATGGATAGGCCTTTAATAACAGCTGCCACAAACGGGCAATACGACAGACTTTTAAAAATGATTGGTAATAATGCTAATATAAACGAATTAAACCCAGATACCCTTGATAATGCACTTATTGCTGCTGTTGGTAATGGTGATGAAGATATTGCAAACTTATTACTTGATAAAGGTATTAATGCAAAACATAAAAATAAAGCAGGTCAGTCTGCACTTCATATAGCTTCTAATTTTGGGTTATATGATATTGCTTCAAGGCTTTTAAAATCCGGCCTACCTGTTAATGATAAAGATAACGGTGGCAATACACCATTAATGTATGCTGCTGCTTCTCCTAATACCTTTTTAACAGATATGCTTGTGGAAAACGGTGCAAAAATAGAAGATAGAAATAAAGACGGCGAAACACCGCTTTTAATAGCAGCAAGAACAGGTAACACAAAAACAGTTGAAAACCTTATGAAAAAAGGTGCAAACCCTAACGTTGTGGATAAAAATGGTAACGGTGCCATAATGAAAGCTGCCGTTGAAAATAATAAATATACATTAAAACATTTATTATCAAAAGGCTTAAACCCTGATATAAAAAACGAGAAAGGCTTTACTCCTTTAATGGCTGTTGTTCAGCAGGGTAACACAGATATAGCTAATGACCTTATAAAAGCAGGGGCAGATGTAAACGGTTCGGACCCTATGGGTAATACTCCACTGATTAATGCCACATTATCAGGGGATACACCTATGGTAAGAGAAATATTAAAACATAAACCAGATATACAAGTAAAAAATAAAGAAGATAAAACAGCTTTTGATGTGGCTCGTGATAATGGATACGCACAATTACAAAGGATTTTAGGGCAAAATATGAAAACTTTTGATGATGCTTCCATTGCTCTTTTTGACCATGTGGCAAAAAATGATGTGGATTCTGCTGTTGCTGCTATAAAAATGGGTGCAAACCCTAACGCAAGGGATAAAAATACAGGTAATACACCTATTTTCACAGCTGTATCTAATAACTACTTATATACTACTCAAGCTTTAATTGCAAATGGTGCTGATGTTAATATAAAAAATAATCAAGGTAATATACCGTTAATTATTGCTGTAACAGCAGCAGATAACGCTATGGTGGAAACACTTTTAAAAGCAAAATCAAATGTTAATGCTGCTAATAAAAATGGGGATACTGCTTTAATATGGGCTACAAAATTAAAAAATACTGATATGGTTCGTATGCTTTTAACAGCAGGTGCTGACCCTAATAAACGTAATAATGACGGTGTTTCTCCTTACCTTATTGCTTATAACGAAGGCTCTGACGATATACTTGGGCTTTTACAGGCAGCAGGTGGACATAAGTAAAAAATAAAAATAAATATGCCTTATATTTGTATGTTTTAAGTCAAATTTATTTGTATTATTAAGGTTTTATTATATATATTTAAAAAAGAAATTATGATTTTTTTTATTTTTTTGATTACAAAAATAAAAACATATGCTATACTCCCAAAATAATCTAGTTTTGGGAGTTTGTAGTTTGTTACATAAATTATTTAATTTCAGGTCTAAAAAATTAGGTAATGTTCCATTAAGAACTAAAGTGTGTGCGTTACCACTTATATCTTATGATGATAAAACAGAAACATTAGATTATGGTCAATGCTATACCATAGATGTTGTTAGTATTTCTCCAAATTCTATGACTGTTCGCCATAATAATATGTTAAAAAAAGGTGATATGTTGGAATTTAGAACAAAACATGCCTTAGAAGACCATCATTGCTTAAAATGTATGAACTTTAAAACACTACCAGAAACACCTGCACTTAATTCATTTATAGGCAAAATAGTTTGGCGAAATAGTAAAGAAGCTGGTGTTAGTATTATTTTAATGAAAGATCAGGATAAGGAATTTATTAAAAAATTAATTAGTGGGCAATCTAAGTAGTTACTAATCTATTATAAATTATTATTACTAAAAATATTTTTATGTTTAATAGCGTTTTAATTACAATAATATAAATATAAAAAGCACTGAGTATATAAGATATAATAAAAATTTACATAATCTTTAATAGTTTTATTTACTAATTTTAGTATATATGATATTTCAATAAACCTTTTAAATTAATAATTATATTAAATAGCATATAAAAATTATCATAACGTTTATTTAATTATACTAGCTTATTATATTTAATGAAAAATAGAAGATAGTAATAAATTATGAAATTTTATTATAATATTTTTGATTAGCCTTTTTTATTACAACCAATCAAAAGCAGAACGATTTAAACTTATTGTTAAATAAATATAATTATGCCTTTCTAAAACTTAAAAATATTATGCAATATTTTTCATAAAAAATGATAATATTAAAACAGTTATAAGTAAAATACCTAGTAGTGCAGCTTTAAATTTTTTCTTAAATAAATAACCAAAAATAAATAATATAGCCCATATAAATGGAGAAATACATACAAATATAGCCGATATATAAAAAAGTTGCTGACTTTTTATATGGATAAACCTTATACCTATATTTTCAAATATCTCAATAATAAATGAAATAGATATCATGATAAGTATAAAGTAAAACATATATTTCATACATAGTGCTACAATATTTTTTGTATCAGTCATTTATCATTATCCCTTCATACATCATTTGGAATGCCACTATTAAAAGAAGTATTATTAATAAATATGACACTTTTTTATCAGTTATTTTAGAAAAATAACGCATACTTATCATAGTCCCTGCAAATATACCTAAAATAATAGAACAAGCCACTTTTACATCAACATAACCTGCCTGCATATATACTATACTACCTGCTGCTGCTGTAAAACCTATAATAAATGAACTTGTGGCTGTGGCTGCTTTTATAGGGATATTAGAAATTAAATTCATACCAGGAATAATCATAGCACCACCACCTGCACCACTTAACCCAGAAAATACACCAGAAAAACAACTAAAAAGAAAATTATAGCCTATTTTTACAGGGTTATATTTTACTAATTTTTTTGTAGCTAAATCCACAAACTCCCCATAGAAAAATGATTTATTCTCTATATTTTCTATATGCTCTTTGGAACCTTTTTTCATTTTTAAATATGTAAGGTATGCCATAATTAATTGAATAATACCTAATATAAACATTACTTTGCTTTGTGGCAATAATACTGCTATTTTACTACCTATTAACGCACCTATTACAGAAGCAGTAGAAAGTGCTATGCCTAAATTTAAATTTGCAGTGCCTGTTTTTAAATAAACTGCCGATGTAGACATACTATTTGCAGTGATTACCACAAGAGAAATCGCAATGGCGTTGTGAATAGGTATATTAAAGAAAAATGTTAATACTGGCACCATTATAATACCACCACCTATTCCTAAAATAGCACCTAATATACCAACAGCAACACCTAGCAATATTAAAAGTAATGTTGCCATTATTTTTGCTCTGATTGGAAAATAGTAACAAGAGCAGTATTTACAATGTCAGTAGCAGAACAACCTCTTGATAAATCGTTCATAGGTTTTGCAAGCCCTTGTAATATAGGCCCTGTTGCAGTGGCACCTTTACACATTCTTTCTGTTATTTTATAGCCAATATTACCTGCATCTAAGTTAGGGAAAACAAATACATTTGCATTACCTGCCACTTTACTTTCTGGGGCTTTTCTTTTACCTACATCTTTTAATAATGCAGCATCAAATTGAAGTTCGCCGTCAATTATTATATCTTTTCTTTTAATTTTTACCATTTCTAAAGCGTTTCTACAAATATCTACACTATCGCCTTCTGCACTTTTCATTGTAGAATAAGAAAGTAATGCCACATAAGGTTCATCATTTATTAATAGTTTATAAGAATCAGCCGTTGCAATAGCTATTTCTGCTAATGTTTCAGCATCAGGTTTTGGGTTAATTGCCACATCTGCCATAAAGAAAACACCATTATTACCATACTCTGTTATAGGTGTTTCCATAATTACAAAAGATGATACTTTTGTGCTGCCTTTTTTTATACCTATTCCACGTAAAGCTCCACGCAAAACTTCTGCACTTGATGATACAGCACCTGCCACACAACCGTCAAATATACCACAATCCACTGCAACAGCACTAAAGTAACATGGCCTACTAAGAGCAGCCGCAGAGCTTTCTAGTGTTTCACCTTTTGCTTTTCTTTTTTCATAATAATGGTTTATTAATTGTTCTCTATATTCATTATTATTTATATCTATAATATTAATATTTAATTCAGGATTATATTTTTCATATATTGGAAGTATATACTCCCTATTACCAAGTAAACTTACAGAGCATAAGTTATTATTCATTAACTCATAAGCTGCCTTAATGGTTCTTTCATCATCTCCGTCTGTTAATATAATTGATTTATTTTTATTTAAAGCGTTCTTTTTTAGTTCAGATATTACACCCATATATCACCATATTATTATTTTTTTATATATTATAACGTATTATTTTATATAGCAAGTATTATATATTTTATTTTGAAAGTTTATACCCTATAAGTTTAGGAAGTGATTGTAATATATAAAGTAGTTTTTTATGAAAAGGAAGGCTTTTTAAAAGTGCTTTACCTCTTGTTTCTGCACTACCAAACTCTTTTAAAAGCCATTTATTTGCTCTATGCATTTTGCCTATTTCTTTACCACGCATATATTCTGATTTTATGCTGTATAAATGACTGTGATAAACTATTGATTCTGCATTATAATATACTTTTTTATCATCTAATATAAATTTAGCACATAAAAGCATATCTTCTGCAAAATTAGTTGTTGGAAAACCACCTGCTTTTATTACATCTTTTATTCTATAAGCTGCAAAACTATCAGAACAAAAAGCAGTATGTAGCCCAAGCTGTTTTATATTATCTTTTGATTTTAATTGTGATTTTTCTGGGTAATTAAAAGCTCTACTTATTTTTTCTATTAATGATGCGTTATCATAAGTAATCTGCCTGCCATAAGTTGCAGAAACTTCCTTATTTTCAAATGATGAAAGTAATATCTTTAATGTATTATTATCTTTTAAAAGTATATCTTGAGTCATAAAAACTGATACATCATACACGCTATTATTTTCTATTCCTTTTTGGCGAGTTAAACCATGATTAAAATCTGATTTATCTATTACATCTACAATACAACCATATGATTTACACACCTCCACTGTATTATCAGTAGATGATGAATCTATTATATATATTTTTTCAGGCTGAACACTTTGGTTTTTAATAGATATTAATAACTTTTCAAGCCCTGCACTTATACCGTTATATGTGGGAATAATTATAACAAATGATACCATTACCTAATTATTTCCTTATTTAATATATCTTGCAACAGCCATACAAGCAGAAATAGCACTGCCAGATTTTGCAAGTAATGCACCGTTAGAAAGCATATATTCTTCTGCTTGGTTTTTTTTGCTTAATACAATTACAGGTTTGCTTGAGATATTTGAAACTATGGACGGAAGTCGTATATCTTTATCATAAATAACAATAATCGCGCTTGATAAATGGATATAGTTTTTTAATACTTGCATGGAAACTGTTTTATATTGTGATACATTGTAGAAATCTACACTAATACCTAATATATTAAGTATGATTTCTGTTTGTGCTATTATTTTTTCATCTTTATTAAGTGATGAAACAATTAAAACTTTTTTATCGTTACTTATCATTTTATCTTTTGTTTTTGTAATACATTTTACAAGCCCTGCTTCATAATATGCTCTACATTTATTAAATTTTACACTAATTTCATGCATAGCTTCATCACATACACCTGTTAGTAAAAAATCTACATTATTTTTTATAAGTTTAACAATAATATTTTCCAATTGATTAACACTTAAATTATCACATTCTACTATTTCTTCAAAAGGGCAGTTTAATTTTTGCCATATGGAAATATTTTCATTTTCATCAACTGAATAAAAATTTTGCTCTATTTCACTTATGGCACTTTCTATGGATATTGTCCCTAACCTTAATTTTACTAATAAATCTTCTAATTCGTTTTTATCAAGCATACTTTTTCACCTATTTTATACTAATTTATTTTATTTAAGGCAGCTATATATATTTCCATAGAACCCTGCCTTGTGGCATCAGGCCTTATTATCCTTACATCTTTAAAATCTTTTTTTAACCTATCTACAAGGTTTTTTCTGCCTTCGCCTTCAAAAAGTTTAAATAAGAAAGAACCACCTTTTTTCAAAGTTTTCATGGTAAACTCATACACTTTTTCCACAAGTAGTAAAGAGTTTGTATGGTCTGCATCTCTTATGCCTATGGTATGTGGTGCAATATCTGATATAACAGCATCATATATACTACATACTGATAACACTTGGTTTAATATTTCATCAGTTGTAAAATCTCCTGCTATACTTATAAAATTTTTTTTGTTTATTCCTTCTATCGCGTTTAAGTCAACACCTACTACCATGCCAGCATCCCCTACTATTTCTAAAGCCACCTGACTCCAGCCACCAGGAGCTGCACCACAATCTAATACTTTTGCACCTTTTTTAATTATTTTATATTTAGTGTTTAACTCTTTTAGTTTATAAGCAGCACGTGATTTATAGCCCTCTTGTTTTGCTTTTTTGTAGTATGTATCTTTCCTATTATATACTGCCATTTGGTTTACCTGTTATTTTTAGTTTGTATCTATCGTATGTGCTACTGTTATTTTGCTGTATTTCAATAGATACATTATAACGTTGCTCTATTTCTGCTATTGCTTCACTTTCATGTTCCAAAAGTAAATCTGCCACTTCTTCTTTTGCTTCTATTAAAATAGAAGAGCCTTTATTCTGCATGGCAAGTCGTGATAGCTGACGCATTATTTCATAACATACTGTAATTTTTGATTTTATTACTCCACGCCCCTCACAGTATGGGCAAGGCTCACTCATCATACGTATAACACTATCTCGCACTCGTTTTCTTGTAATCTCCACAAGCCCTAAAGGAGAAATATTTACAACAGAAGTTTTTGCCCTGTCTTCTTTTAAGTATTGTTCTAATGTAGATAATATTTTTTCTCTATCTTCCACACGTTCCATATCTATAAAATCTACAATAATTATACCACCAATATTTCTCATTTTCAGTTGATGTGCTATTTCTTTTGATGCTTCAAGGTTAGTTTTAAGTATTGTATCATCAAAATTATGCCTGCCTACATATTTACCTGTATTTACATCTATTACAGTTAAGGCTTCTGCTTGGTCTATAACTATTGAACCACCAGAACGTAGCCACACTTTTTTATCAAGTAACCTGTTTACTTCTATTTCCACATTGTACAAGTCAAATAAAGATTCTTCCCCGTTATAGTATTCTATTTTCAAATCAATATCTGAAAGATGAGTTTGTAAAAAACGCTGCATATTATCACAGTCTTCTTTATTATCAATAAATATTCTTGAAGTATCTGCTGTAACCACATCTCTTAGTATTTTATATATTAAGTTATGGTCCTCATAAAGCAGACATGGAGCATTTGATTTTTCTTTTAACTGCTCTACCCCTGCCCATACACCTTTAATATATTCTAAATCTGCAGCAAGTTCTTCTCTGCTTAAACCGTCGCTTACTGTTCTTGCAATAAGCCCCATACCTTCTGGTTTTAATGAAATAAGTATATCTTTTAAACGTTCGCGTTCTTCTTCGTTTTCTATTTTTCTTGATATTCCTATATGTTCATACCCTGGCATAAGCACTAAATATCGCCCTGGGATTGTTAAGTGAGTAGTTAGTCTTGCCCCTTTTGATGCAATAGCGTCTTTTGTTACCTGCACTATAATTTCTTGCCCTTCGCTTATTAGCTCTTGTATAGGCATATAGTGTTGGCTTTCATTATTTTCCATAGAAGATAATTCTTTATGGCACATATTTTCATCATCATTTATAATTGCTTCTTCATAGCTTATATCGTCTTGATTAGCTGTATGGATATCTGCCACATGTAAAAAAGCAGCTTTAGGCAACCCTATTTCCACAAAGGCAGACTGCATCCCTGGTAATACTTTTACAACTTTACCTTTATAAATATTACCTGCTACACTTTTTTTATTAAGCCTTTCTATAAAAAGTTCTGATACGTTGCCACCTGTTAATACAGCAGCGCGGACTTCTCTCACTCCAGAATTTATTAATATTTCTTTCGACATATATTAACCTTATAACTTAACTTTATAATTTAATATTATAACCCAACTCTATTTTCTAATGCTCTTAATACAGTTATTTCATCTGCATACTCTAAATGAGAGCCAATAGGAATACCACTTGCTAATTTTGTTATTTTTAATGATTCTATATTTTGTAGTATTCTACCTATATATGAAGCAGTAGTTTCGCCATCTGCATCAGGGTTTGTTGCAATAATCACTTCTTTTATGTTAAGTTTATTTACTCTTTCTATTAGTTTATTAAAGCTCAAATCAGATGGTCCTATACCGTCAAGTGGTGATATTTTACCACCTAGCACATGGTATAGCCCAAAATACCTGCCTGTATTTTCTATAAAAAACACATCTTTTGCTTCTTCTACAATACATATGGTATCTTTTTTTCTATTTTCATCAATACATACACTGCAAAGTTCATGCTCTGTAATAGACCCACACTCTTTACAAAACTTTATACTATCTTTTAGTTTTTTTATGGATTCAGCAAGTTTATATGCCTGCTCCTCTTTTATTTTTAGTATATGGAGTGCAAGACGGACAGCCGTTTTCCTACCAACCCCTGGAAGCCTTGAAAGCTCATGAACGCAGTCATCAAATACTTTAATGTTCTGCATTACAGCTTATTTACCTAAAACATTCCTGGAATATTTAACCCGCCGGCAATACCCTGCATTTTATCTTGCATAATCTGTTGAGATTTTTTCATACCTTCATTAACAGCAGCCACAATTAAATCTTGTAACATATCTATATCTTCTGGGTTTACCACATCTTTTTCTAAAGTTATTTCTAAAAGTTCGTTTTTCCCGTTTACTTTAACAGAAACCATACCACCGCCGCTGCTTGCTTCAACCACTTGTTTTGCTGCTTCTTCTTGTGCTTCTTCCATTTTCTTTTGCATTTTTTGTGCCTGACGCATAATCTGTTGCATATTCATATTTTCACCTCAATATATTTTTTTAACTTTTTTCTATTTTTATTATTTCAGAACCTAGCTCTCTTATAGCTGCCTGAATAAACTGGTTTTCTTTTAATTCTTCTTTTAGTTTTTGAGTGGCTAAACTATCTACTTGGTTTATTTTAATAGTCTGCTTTTTTTCACCACTGTTTTCTGTGTAGCTAGTTATTTCTTCAGTTTTTTTTTCTATATTTTCAGTTTTTTTTTCAGTATCTATATTGTTACTTAATTCTACATCAATTTTTGTATTTTTCTCTGTTACTATCCAAACAATATTTTCAAATGTATCTCTCATTCTGCCATTTTTTACATTTTTATACTGAAATTGCCTGTCATTAGGAAAACTTATAACTAAATGTTCCGGTGTATCTTTTACTACCTTTGCACACTGTAATAAGCCATATAACATTTGCTCTTTTACATGCACCATATTTAATACACGAGTCCATATGCCACTATCATTATTTTCTTTCTTTAATTCTTCCTGCTTTATTTCTTCTTTTATTTCTTTATGTGGCACTTCTTTTACTTGTGCTTTTACTTCTGTTTTAATCACTTCTTGTTTTTCATGTGCTATATTATTTGGTTTTATACTATCTTTTGCTTTTACTTCTGAAACTGTATTTTCATTTGTTAGTAAAGGTATAATAGATGAAAGGCTTGCAGCCTTAAACATAGCAAATTCAAAAACATATTTTGCAAAATCGCTGTATTTTAAATCGTTTATAAGTTTTTGGAATATTTGGAAAAGCCCATAAAGCCGAGAAGTATCTCCATATTCTTTTAAGCTATTATAATATTCTATTTCTTGGGTAGTCATATGGCTAGAAGGTAGTTTATTTGTGTATGATAAAAATAGCATATTTCTAGTATGCTCTATTAAACATTCTACCATATATTTAAAATCTATGCCTTTTTCATCTATTTGCATAACAATTTCTGGAATAACTTCTACATTTTCCTGTAATACTGTACTAAAAAGATTATTAGCAAGATAACTATCTGTTATACCTAAAAGATAAAGAGTATCTTCCACTTTTATATTAGCACCACTATAAGCAATCACTTGGTCTAAAAGTGATAAAGCATCACGCATACAGCCATCAGAATTTCTAATAATAAAATTAAGGGCATCTTTTTCATATGTTATATTTTCTATATTTAAAATATTTTCTAAATTGCTACTCATTTCATCATAAGTTATTTTTTTAAATTCATACCTTTGGCAGCGGGAGAGAATAGTAACAGGTATTTTATGCTGGTCTGTTGTGGCAAAAATAAAAATAACATATTCTGGTGGTTCTTCTAATGTTTTTAAAAGTGCATTAAAAGCTTGCTCTGTAAGCATATGCACTTCATCTACAATAATTACTTTATATTTACTTTTAACAGGGACAAATTTAACAGCCTCCCTTAAAGAACGTATTTCTTCCACACCACGATTGGAAGCACCGTCTATCTCTATAACATCAAGAGAAGTGCCGTTTGTAATATCTAAACAGTTTTCACACTCTCCACATGGGGAAGCGTTCTCCTGGTTAAGACAGTTAAGTGCTTTTGCAAAAATACGGGCAGTAGATGTTTTACCAACACCCCTTGGGCCTGTAAATAAATAAGCATGGGAAACTCTGCCTAAAGTAATAGCATTTTTTAATGTAGACGTAATAAATTCTTGAGATAAAACTTCAGAAAACGTCTGCGGCCTATACTTTCTAGCAAGTGCTAAATATGACATAATACCTCAAAATTAATATTCTGTTGCCATATTAAAACAGTAAGCATTAATCGTCAAGTAAATATTATAATTATTAATATAGATTTTATATCTTTTTACTTATTTTTATAAACTAATTTATATTTTTATCTTTATAAAAGTAATAACTATTTTTTCTATAAATTTTACTATTTTTTCATGGTTTTAAATAAGCTATATAGGGTTTTATACTACTGATTTTGTAATATATAATAAAAATTTTATTATACATTTATTTTTTAATAATATTATTGTAGGTAATATTATTAGGTTTTCATTATCTTAAAATAATTTTTATATATAAGAAAATGCTTTTTATCATCACTTAAATTATTAAATTTTACATTATTATAAAAAACATTTTGCAAAAAAATAATATATTTTTACCTGATTATATTTATATAATATAAAAAAAGTTTTATAACTTAATATTTTCATAAAATTTTATAGGGTAGTAAATTATTTATTTATCATCCTTTGTGTAGGGTATGCAAAATTAATCCCTTTTAAGGCAAAAGCATCTAATATGGCAAAATTTACCTTTTGAACACCGTTTACAAATTCGTTATAGTCATTACTTAATATAAAATATACAAGCTCAAAATCAAGGCTTGATGAATTAAATGTA
The DNA here is from genome assembly GCA_937890655.1 of uncultured Mucispirillum sp. Taxonomy (GTDB): domain Bacteria; phylum Chrysiogenota; class Deferribacteres; order Deferribacterales; family Mucispirillaceae; genus Mucispirillum. The sequence goes on from CALADT010000063.1 coordinate 16,254, forward strand.
GCAAAATGAACTCTTGAAAATTCTGCTTCTTCTACTCCGCGCACAGCATCTTCTAAAAGCTGTGGTATAGAGTGAACTATATCCACATTAGTTTCATACTCCACACCTATAATAGATACATGACGTCTTTTTTCTGCTTTTTCAAAATTATGTATAATAGTTTTAGTTAAATCCGTATTAGATACAAAAAGTAACTCGCCATTGGCACTTCTTATTTTTGTGCTTTTTATACCTACATTTTCTACCCTGCCTAAATATGTGTTAAACTGGATAGAATCACCTTTTGCAAAAGGTTTATCAAAAAGTATTACAAGGTAGTTAAATAAGTCCCCTAATATATTTTGGGAAGCAAGTGCCACAGCTATACCACCTATTCCTAAACCTGTAATAAAAGTTGAAACATCATAGCCTAAATTAGAAAATATAAATAAAAGACCACATATCCATACTATTACTTTTAATATGGTAACAATACCAGAAGGGATAGCTTTTTGACCTGTTCTTGTCATACTTATGGAGTTATATGATGATAACATATCCACAAGTGATAGCACTAATATGAAAACAATATATACTATTATTGCTTTATCTATAAACTTAGCAACGATTGTTGGGGTTGATAAATATGTTAAAGCACCATAAACAGCTAAAGCATATGTAATATAAACTGTTTTTGTTCTCAATATTTCTACAAATGTTGCAAGAAATGGGTTATGAATTTTGTCTTCAATTTCAAACCTTTTTAAAAAAAAACGTATAAAAAGGGTAATAGCTAAAATTATTGCAGAAAAAAGTAGAAATGCAATTACAAAATCGTATAATGAATTATTAAAATAAATTTTACTTTCCAAATCCTGCTTTAATTCTAATAAATATTTCATAACCCACCTTATTTTTTATATGCTATATAAAACAACATTATATAAAATAATTTTAAAAATGTCTATTATTTTATATTAAACTTAGCTGATTTTTATATTTTATACTATAAACAATCACGCATAGTATAAAAGTTTTCAAGAAACCGCCTAAAAGCAGGACGTGGCACACGGTAAACACTTCTGCCGTTTACACTAAAATTTAAAGCCTCCAGTTTACCATTTTCAATATACCTACGAACAGTCCTATCGCTTAAATCAATTTTTCTTGCAATATAGTCCACTGTCAACATCTGTTTAAACTGTGGTATGGTATTCATTATTTCATCTACAAAACTTTCGTGCATTTTTCCTCCTATTGCATATATTTTAATATATATTGCAAATTATATTAATTTCTACTTGCACTTTTTCCTAAATGCAATTATAATTATATATATTGCTTATACGCAAAATTGTCAAGCAATTTTTTTTACAAATTTTATATTTACAAGGAATTATCTATGACTATTAATGATAAAATAGCAGTAAGCCTTAATAATTACATGAAAGAGCATGGTATAAGTGCTAATTTTATTGCCAAAATTGCAAAAGTTACACCAAGCACAATAACAAGATTTCTTTCAAGAGAAATTAAAAGTTTAAATATTGAAGCTATACAAAAAATAGCTGACTATTATAATGAACCTATGGGCAATTTTATTGAAGAATTAAAATATGCACAAAATAATAATGCAGAAATTATTACAGGAAGTGATATTGCATACGTTGATTTTTATAGAGATATAGGGGTTTCAGCAGGAACAGGGCTTGATTGTGATGGTGATGGAAAAATATTGTCTTTTCCAATACCTTTATCATTTTTATATTCAAAAGGCATATCTCCTGAAAACGCTTTAATAGTAAAAGTTAATGGGGATAGTATGACTCCCACATTAAATGATAACGATTTGGTGGTGATTGATAAAAGTTTTTCCCCTGTTTTAAATGGTATATATGTAATAAAAGACCATGTAAACGGCTTAAGAGTAAAAAGGCTTGATAAAGATAAAAATGGCAACTTAAAAGTTATATCTGATAATAAAAATTATGAAACACAAATTTATACATTAGAAGAAATGAACGATAATACCATTATAATAATAGGTAGAGTATCTGCAAAAATTGCTGGTATTTAGGTATTATAACATTTAAACATATTGCTTATACGCAACATTATTGCAAAAAAATTATATTATATTATTAATAACTATTATTGTTTACATTATTTAAATAATTTATTAGGTAATATTTCCTAAAGTTAGTATAATTTTTTATTGCATATAATATATAATATTATTTTAAATAAAGACTATAAATTATGCTTATTTTTTAATATCATACTTTTTCCTATATATTACTCCACTAGAATTTTGGTATGCAATATTAATTAAGCATAATAAATAAGTTATTTTTTAAAAATTTATCTTCTTAATAAACATATAAATTAATAGTCAGTTTTATAATATAAAGCCTAATATTTTTATATGGCTATATGAAATCTAATAAATAATAGCTTATTTTTATTAATTTAAAAAATATATACAACATTTAGAATATAATTTATTACTTTATATGTAATTTTTTAATATAAAAAAAGGGATATAAACTACACTCCTTTTTAGTGATTATATTTTACTTCCTTATTTTATGCTATAAATATTTCTCTCTATATTTTTATATAATTCTAGTAAAAAATATCCGATTTATAATAAGTTTTTTTTAAAAATATATTAAATATATAAAACAAAATGTATGACTTTATTTAGGATATTTTAAAATAAAAAAAGGGGTATAAACTATACCCCTTTTTATGTGATTATATTTTAAACTGTTCTATT
>CALADT010000064.1 GCA_937890655.1 uncultured Mucispirillum sp.
GTTGTATTATAGAAAGATATTTTAATTTTTAGCTTTAAAGCAGGAGGCATATAATCGTGTCTATTGTTAGGCCTTTTAAGGGCGTAAGGTATAATACTGAACAAGTATTACTAAAAAATGTTATTACTCCACCATACGATGTTATCTCATCTGAAATGAGAGAAGGGTATTTAGCGAAATCCCCTTATAACGTTGTGCAGATTGATTTACCTGTTGGAGAAGATGATAGGTACACAGTAGCGGGTAACTTATATCGTAAATGGAAGGAAGATGGTATTTTACAAAAAGATAAAGATAAATCATTTTATCTTTATGAGCAAGTGTATGAATATGGTGGCAACACTTATGTTCGTTCAGGTTTTGTAGGTGCTTTAAAACTATCTGAATTTGGTAAAGGGCAAGTTTTCCCACATGAAAAAACTTTATCTGGCCCAAAAGTGGATAGATATGAATTAATGAAAGCATCAAAAGCTAATTTCTCACAAGTATTTGGTTTATACCTTGATAAAGAAAACAGGCTTGCAAGTCTATTTAATGACGTTAAAAAAACAATGCCTGATTTAGCTGCTGTTGATGAGGCAGGTGTAAAACATTCTGTTTGGGCAATTAATGAAGAAGATGATATTACTAAAATAGAAAGTTTTATGAGAGATAAATCAATTTATATTGCAGACGGTCACCATAGGTATGAAACTGCATTAAAATATAGAGATGATATGCGTGCTCAAGAAGGCTTGACAGAAGGGGAAGAACGTAATTATGACTATGTTATGATGATGTTTGTAAACTTTTTAGATGAAGGTTTAAAAGTGTTCCCTACTCATAGAGTTATTGATGTTGCAGAAGATTTTGATGAACAATCATTTCTTGACTATGCCACTTCTTTATTTAGCATAACTAACCTTGAAAATAAAGAAGTAGCAGATAACTTTTTAAAAGAACATACAGAAGAAGCAGGCGCATGGGTATATTACGGTAAAAACGGTATATACGGTATGAATTTACATGCAGAATCATATGAAAACCTACACCCAGTTTATAGAAAAGTAAGCACTTATTTATTAGAAGACTTAATCCTAAAAGGTTATTTTAAATATAGTGATGAAAGGTTACTTGCAAAAGCTGGTATCCACTTTATTCAATCTTGGGAAGAAATTGATGAGTATAAATCCAAAAATTCATCAGTTGCCTTTGTATTAAACGGCGAGAATATGGATTCCATTAGAGATGTATCTGAAAGTGGTTTAGTAATGCCGCAAAAATCAACATACTTCTATCCTAAACTAGCAACAGGTTTATTATTTAACGACTTATAAAATATAATCCCCCATTTTTGGGGGATTTATATATAAAAAAACAATTCAAATTTATTTGATTACATATAAATGGAGGCAACTATGGCAGGACATAGTAAGTGGGCTAATATTAAACATAGAAAAGAAGCTCAAGATAATAAAAAAGGTAAAATTTTTACTAAAATAGCAAGAGAATTAACAGTTGCTGCTAAAATTGGTGGTGGCGACCCTGCATCTAACTCTCGTTTACGTTTAGCATTAGATAAAGCAAGGGCAGCAAATATGCCAAAAGATAACGTGGAACGTGCTATTAAAAAAGGAACAGGGGAAGGTAACGACCAAATATTTGAAGATATTACATATGAAGGTTACGCGCCTGGTGGTGTTGGTATTTTAGTAAAAACTCTTACTGATAACAGAAACAGAACAATTATGGAAGTTAGAACTGTTATTACAAAAAGAGGTGGTTCTATGGCAGAAGCAGGTTCTGTGGCATGGCAGTTTGAACATAAAGGTATA
>CALADT010000065.1 GCA_937890655.1 uncultured Mucispirillum sp.
AAAAAAACTAGCTTATTTAAGTTAGTTTAATTAATACCGAAGAGGGGACTTGAACTTCAGTAAATAGTAAAAACATACGGATATACGTAATTACGGGCTGTAGTTTTAATGTAATTATGTATATCTTTTTTTTACTTTTTGGGGAAATTCTTGGGGAAAGTTTTTAATAAGTTTTTCTTGATTAGTCTAGATACTTAATAGACTCATCATAGTTATTTTATTATACTGCTTATTGAATATGCTTACAATAAAAAATATAGAAAATAAGTAAAAATTATCGACTTATTTAGCTGATTTAAATTTCAAAATTTTTATATCAAAATTAATCGTTCATATATATTCTACATATTACTATTAGATATATAAATATTTTAGTAAAGAACATTACAAGACATAAGAGATTACAATTGCTCTTTTCTGATGGTTAAAATGAAAAATATCAAATAAATTTTTTATATAGTATTAAATGAGGTATATAATAATATTTCTATCCCTAATACAATATAACAGGTATTGTGTAAATAGATATGTTAATTTTTTGAAAACTATTTAATTATATTATAGATTATAGTAAATATATTGTTTGGTGTTTTTTATGTTGTAATATAATAAAAATTTTATTATTATATTACCTAGTATAAAAATTATGGTATAATTTATAATAGTTCAGTATGTGATAATTGTTAATCAATAGTTTTGTTTGTTGATAATAAATATTTTACCAATGAAAATGATATAAATACCATATCTAATGAATATGAATTATATTTAAAAATAATTGATTATAAAAAGAGAAAAAAATGTAAAGCTATGAAATATTTTATGAAACATATACTGAAGTAATGGTAACCAAATAAAATATAATGTTTTTTGCAAGTATCAATGCTTATGACAGATAATGGAGTCCCATTACAGTTACAATTACAGACAACAAAGCCAATAGATATAAGTAAATAAACAAATAGTGTGGTGGAAGTATATGGAAATATTAGTGCCAAAATCAGAGATAGTATATACAGGACGAGATATAGAAAATTTTAAATTTAGGGTATTAGAAGCCAAGGTAGAAGAGCGTCTAGATTATCCCTATATTGCAGAATGTATATGTTATTATGAGGGTATAGACAATAGTCCATATACTTTAGGCTTAGATAATTTGCTAGATAGAAATATCAGGCTTTATTTGCATGATCCATCATATACTAACAATAAAGAAAGGGTATTACAGAGTAAACTATTTATAGGAGTAGTAAGTGAAGTAATCTATTTAGGACATAAAGAGTTACCGAAGAATTTTATCACAACTAACCGATATTTTTATCGTTTTAAATTAAGTTCCCAGTTAATGCGTTTAAGTTACAATAGAGCATACAGGATATATAATAATAAAAGTGTGTTAGAAGTATTACAGCATTTATTTGAAAGGTCACGAGGTCCAATAACGGTGCAGGTGGATTTTTCCCGTATTCAAAATGACTTTCCACAGGAAGATTATATAAGCCAGTATAATGAAAGTGATTTAGAATTTTTATTAAGATTATGCAGTAGGTATGGAATATATATAGCTGAAAGTGAGCAGGGTATAAATTTTTATGATTCAGTGTATAAGGCAGATTTTACCGATAGTGCTAATAAGCAGAATAATGAGGAAGTATCAAGACATGTAACATATCCCTATAACCCAGCCAGTGATAACTATTTATCAAGCCACTGTATATCCAGTATAGAGCGAGGCACAAGTGGCAGGAACTTATGGAGTATCTTCAGCACATCAGATACAGGCATCCCATCACGTCAGAGTATAGGAATCAGCCAAAATTACTGGGAAGAAAGGGAGGTAGATAACCGAGATAAAATAACCACCTATGCCAGAAATATAAATAATTACCACCCAAGCTTTACAAACATCACTTATCAAAATGGCTTACAGTTTCAGGCAACATTAAGCACCTTATCACACCATGTGGAAGCAGTAAAGATAAAAGCAACAAGTAATATACTAGATATTAACACAAATGATGTTTTAACTATTACAAATATTGAAGGCAGAGAAGAAACCTATAAGGTAACAGGAATCGTGCATTACTACCATGATAAAAGTGAGCAGGGAGGCAGATTATTAGAAAGAGAGCCAGCTTTATATTCTATGTATAGTAATGAATTATTTTTAATTCCTAATACCATGCCCTATGCAATGCCAGTAATAGACAAGCCGAGGGCATTGGGCATAACAACAGGAGTAGTAATAGGTAGTAGTGAAGATATAGAGAGAGAACGCAATACTATAGTAGTAGATGAATATGGCAGAGTTCGAGTACAGTTTGCAAGTAATGTGGTTCAAGGCAGATATGATGAGGAAGTATTTAGTGGTAAATACAGCTATACTCACAGCTGTTATTTAAGATATACAAGCCCAGTATCCAGCAACCATTCAGGGTTTATAGCAGTACCACGTGTAGGAGATGAAGTAGTAGTAAGCTTTATAGATGGTGATCCAGACAGACCAATAATCACAGGTAGTTTATATAATCAGGAAAACCCATCAATTATTCAAAGTGATATAATATCTAATAAGCATAAAACATCACTTTCATCAAAAACAGTGGGAAGTGGTGAGCGTGGCAGAAATGAATTAACCATGAGTAATCTTCCAGGCAGTGAGCAAGTATATTTAAAAGCCGAAAAAGACTATGAAGAATTAGTGCAGAATAACTATGACCAGACAATCTTAAACAATAAAACCAGCAAAGTAACAGGCAGCCATACAGAAAGTATTTTGCAGGCACATATTCAAAGTATAGCAGGTGTAAAAGATGTGAATGTAGGCGGCGAATATCTAACAGTAGTAGCCTTAAGCAAAGATACAGCAGTAGGGCTATCTAACACATTAAATGTTGGTGCAAGTAATAAGATAAATGTAGCCATAGACAGCAGTGAAAATGTAGGCAAAAATAAGGAAGTGAAAATCGGCGGTAATTTAGAAGAGAGTGTTACATTAGATAAGACTGTAAATATAGATGGAGAAAGCAAGACAGTAATAAAAGGCAGTTTAGTAGAACAGGTAAATAAGGACACCACACTTACAACAGAGGGTGAATATAGTTTGACTGTTAATAAAAATAT
>CALADT010000066.1 GCA_937890655.1 uncultured Mucispirillum sp.
TAAACTGTTCTATTAAAGATTTTAAGTTATCAGTTCTTTGTTGTATGTGGCTAACAGTGTTATTTACTTCGTTTACTGCTGCATTACTTTCTTCTAAACCTGCTGCAATAACCTGCGCGTTATCTACCACACTTTGGATTGTTACATACTGCTCTGATACTGATTCTGCAACTGGTCGCATTGCTGTATATAATAATGTAACGTTTTCCACTGCTCTTTTTATTTCTGTTGCAACACCTGTTATATTAGTTGTGCCATCATGAACGCTTGTTACTGATTTATCCATGGCTACTTTTGCTTCTTCTGAATCTCTTAATAAACCATTAATAATATCTTCAATTTCTTTTGTTGCATGCTGTGTTCTTTCTGCAAGTTTTCTTACTTCATCTGCAACAACGGCAAAACCTCTACCTGCTTCCCCTGCCCTTGCTGCTTCAATAGCTGCGTTTAAGGCTAAAAGGTTTGTTTGGTTTGCAATATCATTAATAACTTCTAAAATATTACCTATTTGGTTAGAACGTTCTGATAAGTTATTAATTGTTTCAGAAAGTGTTATTGTATCTTCTTCTATACCACCCATTTTCACACTAACACTATCAAGTTTTTCAGTTTCATGCCTTGTTGCTTCTGCTGTTTTCTCTAATGAATCCATATTATTAGATAAAGCATCACTTGTATTTTTAGAAATGTTACTTATACCTTCAATACCTTCAACCATAGTTGTAACCTGTTCTGATTGAGAATTAAATGTAGTTGATAATTCTTCCATAGTTGATGCGAGTTCATCGTTTGCTGATGCAACTTCTATAATTGATGAACGCACTTCGTTTACAATTACATTTGTTGAATCATTAAGAACATTTATTGCTTTTAAAATATTACCGATTTCGTCATCTCTTTCTATTTTTAACCTTGTAGATAAATCTTTATTTTCTGCAAGCCTGTATATTTCTTTTGCATGACGAGCTAATGGGCTAAGCATATTTCTAAGTAAAATATACAATACAACCATACCTACTACTGCTATCAATACTATTATAGCTGCAATACTAACAGATAATGATGATATTGTTCTTACAACTTTCTCTTTATCAAGGCCGTATGATACTACAAAATCATAACCTGTTACAGGAATAACCTGCCCTATACGGTCGTTACCTTTATTATCTTTATATTCTACTGGCTCGTTATATTTTGTATCCTGATGAGTAAAAGTATATTCCACTCTATCCCCAAATGCTTTTGTAAAAAGATCTCTAAATTGTTTACCATAAACTTGTTTATCCACAGCATCTAGTATTAACCCTTGATTATGGATTACTACAATCCTACCGTCTAACTCTTTATTTGTTATGCTTTCAATAAAATCATCAATATTTAATTTAAAGTCTACACTTATAACGCCTTTTACTCCGTTTGGTTTTTTTATTGGATAAGTCATAGTCATAAGTATTTTTTTAGTAAAAGAATCTTCATACGGTGCAGTAATATAAACATCGTCTGTTTTAATACCTGCCATATACCATGGTCTTACTTTATGGTTAAAACCTGCAGGAATAGATGCTGATTTGTTTGCTACATATTCACCATCTTCAAAACCAACTGATGAGTTTTCAAAACCATATAAATCTTTTAATTCTTCTAAATATTCTGCTGTTCTTTTTTTATCTTCATCAATAGTAAAGGCTTTTGCAAATGCTTTTACTATACCTATATTTGTTGCAAGCCTTTCTTGAACATACCCTGCTACAAAAGTTGTATCCCTATACTGGCTCATTTTTGTAGTTTTCATAATCTCTTTTGACATTAAAAGATAGCTTGAAATAATTGTTGCAATAGTTATTATTAAAATTATAGTTGATACTACAAGTATTACTCTTGTTCTAAGTGATAAGTTTTTCATTTCTACCCCCGAAAATACAATTTATTATTATACCACTAAAAATAATTAGAACTATTTGAAAAACTATTATTGTATAGAATATATTGTTATTAAAAAAGATAACTTTTTTAAATATGAATTATTTTTTGATACATTAATTATACTTCTCATATATCATTTTAATAATACCACCAGTAATTAAAGATATACACTATTATATTATATATAATACTGCTAATATATTGTTTTATTATGTTATAATCCTAACTGATAAATGTCAAGGAAAAATATTTATTTAATTTATGATAATATTCTAATTTACTATAAAACATTATATTCTATAAACCATTAATAAATTATAAGTTTATATATATTATATTTTAGCTTTATTGTAAAGTTCATGCAAAATCTGCATTGCCTGCATAGGTGTAATATTATCTAAATCAAGCTGTTTTATTTCATCTATAACAGGGTGGCTTTCATCATAAACTAAAATAGGCTGCACAAATTGTTGTTTTTGTGGTTGTATCTTTTCTTCTGTTAATGACAGTGTTTGGTGGTTTTCCAAATCATGCAATACTTGATTTGCTCTTTCTATTACATCTTTTGGAAGCCCTGCCATTTTTCCAACGTATATACCATAGCTTTTATCTGCCATACCCTGCACTACTTTTCTTAAAAATATTACTTCATTATTCCATTCTTCCACACTAACAGTATAGTTTTTTGCACCACTGCCTTTTTCCCCTATTTCTGTAAGCTCAAAATAATGGGTGGCAAAAAGTGTTTTTGCACCTACTGAATTTAAAATATATTCAGCAACAGCCCACGCTATAGAAATACCGTCAAAAGTAGAAGTGCCTCTGCCTATTTCATCAAGAATAATTAATGATTTACTTGTGGCGTTTTGTAAAATATTGGCAGTTTCTACCATTTCTACCATAAAAGTAGATTCCCCTTTTGATAAATTATCGCTTGCTCCAACACGAGTAAAAATTCTATCAAGTAGTGGTATTTCTGCCATTTCAGCAGGGACAAAACAGCCACAATGTGCCATAAGTGATATTAAAGCACATGAACGCAAATACGTGCTTTTACCACTCATATTAGGCCCTGTTATAATAAGCAACCTATTTTCTTTATTATCCAAAATATAATCGTTTGGAATAAATGGGTTTTTAGATTTATATTCTACCACAGGGTGTCTGCCGTTTTTAATATTTAATGTGCCGTTTTCAAGGATAGTCGGTTTTACATAATTATTTTTTATACTAATATTTGCAAAAGCTGTAATACAATCTAGTTCTGCAATAAGTTTTGCTACTTTTCTTAACTTATCTGCTTCCCCTGCTGCGTATTTTCTTATATCTTGAAAAAGTGCGTATTCAATATCTGCAAGTTTTTCTTCTGCGTTTAATATATTATTTTCAAGTTCTCTTAGTTCTTCTGTTATATAACGTTCACTGTTTGCAAGAGTCTGTTTTCTTTCAAAATAGGAAGGCATTTTTAATGAGTTTGCCCTTGATACTTCAAAATAGTAACCGAAAACTTTATTATAACCTATTTTTAATTGTGAAATACCTGTTGCTTTCCTTTCACGTTCTTCTATTTCTGCTATTTTGTTTTTACCGTTATGTTTTATATCCCTCAATTCATCTATATGGTTATTATAGCCGGATTTTATTATTCCACCCTCTTTAATATTAACAGGTGGTTCATCTATTATGGCTTTTTCTATTAAGTTATATAAATCTTCCTGAGAGTCGAACACAAATTCATTAAAAACATTAGGCACAGATTTCAGCATGGCATCAAGCTCTGGTATATTTTGGATAGATAGTTTAAGCCATATTAAATCTTTTGGAGTTGCTCTACCTGAAATTAGCCTTGAAGTAATCCTTTCTATATCAAAAACATTTGATAAAAGTGCATTAATAGTGCTTAAAAAAGACCCGTTATTTACAAAATATTCTGTAATATTTAGTCTTCTATTTATATAATGGATATTTCTTAATGGCCTAATTAATGTATTTTTTAAAAACCTTGCTCCCATTGGTGTAGAGGTTTTATTTAATACATGAAATAGTGTATTATCGTTGCCTGCATTAGATGTTACAAGCTCTAAAGTAGTTGCCGCCACATTATCTATTATTAAATTATCATCATTATTTAGTGTTACAGGTAACATTAGTTTTGTTGTAAGTATTAAATCATCTAAATAATCAAGTGCCATAGATATTGCCCATATATAGCCTTTATCTTCTATAAATAGTGCCTTTTCGCTGGTAACATTATAATGAGTTAAAACTTTATTTAAACATGTGTTATAAACTTTGCCTGCATTTCGTGTGGTTATAGGAATATATCCATATTTATTTCAATATTGGAAATTATTTCTTTTGCATCCATACTTAAAAGTACGTTATCTATACTATCTGCTGGGGTTTTTTTAAGGTATGTTTCCCCTGTTGTAACATCGCATGCTGCTATATAAACCATATCTAATTCTGCATACATGCTTATAAGAAAATTATTATCAAAAGTAATATTTGCCTCATCTTCTAAAGCTGTTGCAGGGGTAACCACCCTTGTTACTCCCCTTTTTACAACTCCTTTTACAAGTTTAGGGTCTTCTAGCTGTTCGCATATTGCCACTTTTTTTCCGGCTTTTAATAGCTTTACTAAATAAGGCATATAAGAATGATACGGAATACCACAAAGTGGTATTTGGTTATCAGAAGATTTGTTTCTACAAGTTAAGGCAATACCTAATATTTTGGAGGCAGTAAGTGCATCATCTCCAAACATTTCATAAAAATCACCCATTCTGAAAAACAAAATAGTATCAGGGTATTGGTCTTTTATATCATAAAACTGCTTCATAGCAGGTGTTAAGTTCGCTGGTCGTTCCATAAATATAATTCTCTATTATTTTGGGTATATACTATCGTATGCGTTACAGTTAGGGCAGTCATCTTTATACTCGTTTGTTTCATACCCGCACTCTTTACATTTATAAGAATATATGTTTTCTAAAGTATGAAGTAATAACTTATTATTATATTTTACTGCATACTCTTTTGCTGCTATAATTTTCGAGTTAGGCTGTTCTATATATAATTCTAAAGTATTTTTTGCCCCATGAATATCATCATTTAATTCATACATATTAGCAACTGCTATATGAGTAAATGGGTTTAAAGCACCTTGTGATGTCTGCTCTTTCATAAAATTTATAAGTTCAGCCTCTTTTCCTGCTGTAATAAAGGCTTTTTCCACATTTTTATAGTCGTTTATATCTCTTAAAAGCCCTTGCTCTATAATTAACTTAAATTCATCGCATGATTTTTGCACTTTATTATTATTTAATAATATTAATGCTTTTATTATCCTTGCTGGCCTGCACTGTTTATTTACTTCTAGTGCCGATTTTATATATTTCATAGCACTTTGTAAATTATTAGAATTAACGGCTTTTGATACCATACATTTTTCAAAAAAGCCGTATAACACTTTACCTGTCAGCTTATTATATTTTGTATGATATAAAAGTGCGTTATCATAGCTTTGTAACGCTAATGCACTTTTTGCCATTGTTATAAGGTTTTCTGGCTGGTTTAATATTTGGCTTTCTGTTTTTAATAGGTTTACTGCTTTTGCATATTGGCCTGCATACATATAATCTTTTGCAAGCTCGCCAAAAAGTGCATTTTTAAATGTTGTATCAAGCTCTGTATTACCTAATAACATTTCATGGATTTGAGAAGCACGAGTAAAATCACCTTTTCTTCTTTCTAAAAAGCCTAATATTAAATATATTTCTGGTGTTGCATGTGTTTTTTTATCATATACTATTTTTTTAAGCTCTACAATAGCAGTATTATCATCTCCATTAAAATATGCAGAAAGTGCATGCACTATGGACGGATTAAGTTGTTTACTTTTTGCAGCTGTATTTTTTCTTGTTAAGAAAAAAAGAAAAACTAAAGCCACTATAACGGCAACAGTAATACTTAAAATCTCTGTATATGACATATAAATTACCTTAACGCGTTTTTAATATCATCTTCTACTTTAGGCTCTATTTCTTCCTTTGATGATATAGCATTTGGAATAATGGTTTCTGATTCCTGCTTATTATTTTTAGCATCTTCTGGGCTGATTGTTATTTTTTGCAGTCTTTCTATTTCTTTTTTTGCAGCAGTAAGCTCTTTTTTAAGCTGTTTTACATTGTATGCTGTAATATATTTTTCAATATACATAGCAAATGCACCAATTAAAACACCTATAAAAAGCACTATTATTACAAGTAAAAATAATGGTATTTCATACTGCACTAAATTTAATAATGGTTTAAAAGTAACTGTATTTATATTACTAACTGAAAATATAACAAGGTAACCTACTAAAGCTGCCTGTATAATTAGTTTAATTATTCGTATCATTTTTTAATTCCTCCTGTAAAGCAAGGCAAAGTTTATTATAAGTTGATTCTAAATGCTCTGAAATAACTCTTGTTTCACTAACAACAGGCATAAAGTTTGTATCCCCTGTCCAACGTGGAACAATATGCATATGTAAATGGTCAGCAATACCGGCACCACCACTTTTACCAACGTTTATACCAATATTAAAACCTTCTGGATTTAGTGATTTTTTCATAGCTTTTGTCATAAGCCTAACAAATTTCATCATTTCTTGAGATTCTTCATCTGTAAGACTTGTTACATCTGAAGTGTGTCTATAAGGGATTACCATAACATGACCATTGTTATAAGGAAATAAGTTCATAATTATAAAACAATGGCAACCTCTATGAAGTATTAAAACATTTTCGTCTTTTGATTCTTTATAGGCATTACAGAAAACACAGCCCTCAGGCTTTTTTTCCCCTGTAATATAAGCCATACGCCATGTGGCCCATAACCTGTCCATTAATTACACCTGCTTTTATATATTTTTACTATATTACATATTTAATAATTATCTTGCAAGAATTTATTTACTTTTGTAATAAATTTTAAAAGTAATATAGCTTATTTTGCATTAAATCCTTTAAAAATATAATAATAAACAAAATAATAAACCAAATAACATATATATAATATATTATTATATCTTAACATATATACATTAATAAAGAGTTTTAGTTAAGTTTATTTTTCCATAAAAACATAAACTATTTATATAAATTTAAATCGCAATTTAACTTTTAATATTTTCTAAAGTTACAAATATATGACCTATTCCAAATAATATTCCTGAAATCACAAGTAGATAATGTTTTAAAACACCACTAATTATAAATATCATTGTTGGCAATAGTGCTAGTAGAATTGCTTTATTTTTTGACTGGGATTTAAAATAAAAAACCAAACCAATAAATATAGTAATAATAATACACTTGTTACTACCAAATAAAAAACCATATTAAAAATACTATTAAAGATAAATTTCCATACTAAAATAGGTATAACCATTAATATAATACTTAAATATCTACCTATTTGTTCAGTTATATTCATAATTAAATTGTTACATTTGTTTTATAAATTTGGGTTTTTAATTGCAAAAATAATATTTGGTATAAGCATAATTACTAAAATTATTGCTCCATAAACATTTATCCAGCAAAACTCCACTATAATTGCTCCATAACTATATATTTAAGATATTACCTTAAACCTCTTGAAAGTATAGTAATAAGTAAAAGTAATAACCCTACTAATGTAAATGCAGTAATAAGGCTTGTATATTCTGATACAAAACCCATAACTGACGGGCCGAAAAGAGTTCCGAAATAACCAATGGTTGCAACAGATGATACAGCAATACTTAAAGGCATATTACCTTTATACTTTCCTGCTGCTGATATTGTTACAGGCACAAGGTTTGCAATACCTGCACCTGCTAAAGTAAACCCTATAAATGAAGCGTAACTATACGGAATATAAATCATTATTGCAATACCAATTATTGATACAAGGCTACTATAAAACAATATATTTTTATAGGAATATTTTTTCATAATCATATCCCCTAAAAACCTAAATATACCCATTGTTAAATAAAATAAGGAAAAAGAGTAGCCTGCATATTTTGGTTCAATATGCCTTACTTCCTGCATAAATAAGGCACTCCAATCAAGCATAACCCCTTCTGCCACAAAGGATATAAAACAAATAAGCCCTAAAATAAATAATATTCTTGTGGGTTTTATGAAAAGTTTTGTAGGTGCTGTGCCACCATAGTTTAAAAGCATAGGTGCTGTTATTAATAGAATAATAACCATAACCCCTAATGTGATTAAGGCAGCATTAGTGTAATCTGTATGTTTTAATAAATATGTTACTATTAATATAGTGAAAAAAACACCAAAACTATACATACTATGGTAGCCTGCCATTAATGCTTTTTTAAAATGTTCTTCTAAAATTGCCCCTTGTATATTAAGGGTAACATCAAGCATACCAAGACCCATACCATATATAAACATAAATGCTGCCATAACAGCTATACTATGAGAATGTATAAGCACAGGCATAGCACATACTATTAAGATAGATGAAAATATAGAAGTTTTTTTACAACCAAATTTGGCAGCTGTGAATCCTGTAAAAAACATACTAATAACAGCACCTAGTGCTATCATTAAAAGTAATGCACCTAGTTCTACTTTATTAATATTTAACCTTTCTTTCACAAAAGGTATTAACATTGCCCATAATCCAAAACCAAAACCTAAAAGTACATAGCCTGTATATGTGCTTACACTGTGCTTAAATGAAATATTCATATAACTCTCCAAAAATAGGTGTTTTTTATATATAGAATAAAAATAAACTACTTTCAAGATAATTCATAAGTTTTATAAAATAATTTAGATAGATTTATTTTTGCTAAGTAATATAATAAAATATAAGGGAAATTTATCCCTTATATTTTTTATAACTTATCTTTTTGTAACTGGTATGTGGTATGTGAAATTAAATGACAGAGTCTGGTCATATCTGCCACCTACTTCGTTTGTTTCTGTTAAAAATACGCCATTAATAAACCCTAAGCTTAAACTAATGCCGTTATCAAATACGAATTCTTTTTTAATATTTAGCCCTGCATAAAAAGGCACTCTATAAAACGGGTCCCCCTCTACACTGATAAATTTATGGTCGTGGTTTAAATACCAACCAGAAACAAATATAATAGGCTCTATTTCAAACCATGTTTTTACAGGTATATTCCCACGTAAAAATAATCCATGCCCAAACTGCATATCTTTTTTATCCCTATCTACTATATTGTACGATGCCATATATAAAATAGATAAGTAATCACTGTGTATCCCTAATGCACCTACATAGTTTTCTGTAATAGCTGGTGTCCTTTCCCCATTTGCTTGAACAAGTGGAAATTCATGGCCGCCGTTATGCCAATAGTGAACACCTATATATGGAGTAAATATAGGTGATACAAAATCAAGAGCATATGTTAAGCCCACATCAAAACGTTCTCTATGACGTTCTGTATGGAGCATCTGCCAGTTCATATATACTTCACCCTTACCACCTTTAAACCATTCAAGTGATGCACCATATTCATAATAACCATGAGTGAGTTTATCTTTATATTTATACGTTTCTGGGCCGTCTTTTATTAAAGTATTATCCACTGTGGAACGCACAACAGGGGTCATATCCATTAAAGGGTCCCTAATAGGCGAAGGCAGGTTATGACCGCCTTGTAATGTGCCTATACGAAGTTGAACGTTTTCATTACCTATTCTTGAAGTTACAATAGGAAATACTCTTACATTATCAGGAAATTCAAACGTAAAAGGTATTAAAAGTGATGCACCAAGACGCACATCTATTAAATCATGAAATTTTATTTTAAAAGCTGCTTCTGTAAAGTTTTCAAAATAAGTTAAAGTTGTTCTTGTTTCTTCCCACTGAGTGTTTTCTCCATTATAAGCATAAGAGCTTGTGTATAACTCAAAATCAACTTCTGGTGTAGCATAGGCACTTATCCATAATAATGAAAAAATAATTGTAAAAAGTAATTTACGCATTTATCCCCCAATAATTAAAATTTAATGCCACCAGATACATAATATCTGCCATCTGTTGAGCCTTGAAAACCCAATGTAAAATCAGCAGGCCCTGCATTAAATTTACCATAAATAGCATACTCTAAATATGCTTTTGTTACTCCATTACTTACTTTTATTACTTCTCTTAAAGCTAAATTAAGCATATAATATTCAATAGACTGCTCTAAACGAACATAATGAGCATCGCTTGGAAAAGGAATAGTTTTATCTTTCTCTATTGTGCCTGTATTTGTATTATTAACACTACCAAGTGGCACTTCTCTCACATCATATTCAGACCATGTGTATTCAGCAATAGCGTTTACCCATAATTTATTATTTAAAAATGGGTATCTAAATGTGGAAGAAACTTGCACTAATGAGCTTGATAAAGTATCGTTCCAGCTGGCTGGTGCTTTTCTATTTTCATGGCCGTATAAAAACCTAAATTCCATATTTGGAAGGTTAAATTTTGCAAGGAACGCCTTTGGAATACCGTGCATAAAATCACCTTGAGAATATGCTATTTCATAATGTTTACCTATAAAACCAACCCTAATACCTGCTCCGTTCATATTTTGTGGAAGATAATAGTCTGGTATGTCTGTATAAAATTCAGCATCTTCACGTAAATCAAGAGTTGTATCATAATAATGTGGTAAAAGCATAAATGTGTTTGTGCTAATATCAAAAGTTGCTCTACCTCTAACACCTATTAATATTCTATCTAAAAATATTGCTTGAATACCACCGTCATAAAGCCCTGCATTACCTCTTACATAACCATAATTTTTTGCTGGGTCGTGGGTATCAAAATAACCGTTAGCTGTAATAAAACCTGTTAGTTGCATATAGTCATTATGAAAAGTCTGCCCTACTGAAAGATACACATCACGCATATTAAATGTGTTTACAGGAATAGAGTATGTAAAATTTGTCATTAAATGAACTTCAATAGGGTATTTCTGGAAAAAAGATAAATTATCATCATTTAAATCCGGAAGTTGCCTTTTATAATCATCTCTAAAATAATCAGGCTTAATATACTGTGGTAAATTGTTATTTTTTTCCGCCGCTCTTGAAATAAAAAAATCATAAGCATTAGGGTATTCATAAGCAAATACTTGAGAACAGCTTAATAAAAATAAACCAATAAAAGCAATTTTTTTCATTATTACACCATTATTATAAATTTTTATCGTTGGCTATTATATAGGGGGATTATAAAATGTCAAGAAATAATCGTATTACATAACAATTTAACCACTTATACAAAAAAATAAACTTATATAACCTGTTACTAACACAATATGAACTATTAATTTAAAAAATATTTATATCTATTTAATAAAAATAACATTAAAATAAGAAATCATTAATATTCTTTACATTTAATTATTGCAAAACCTATAAACATATGATAATATCAGTGGTATTTAAAAGTGGAGATAGATATGGCTCTAAATCACGGTATTTTATTAGAAACAGGAACTAACGAGTTTGAAATTGTAGAATTTATCATCAATAACGGTGATACACCATACCATTTTTGTATAAACGTTGCAAAAGTGCGTGAAGTTATTATTTTCCCTGAAACTACTGTTCAGGTGCCAGATGCTCACGTTGCTATTATTGGGACGGCGAATATACGTCAAAACCTTGTTCCTATTATTAATCTTGGGCAATGGATTGGCGTTAGCCAGCAGGACCCTGATTTTAGTAAATCTAAAGTTATTGTTACATATTTCAATGGTGCATATAATGGCTTTTTAGTTGATGAAGTTGTTCGTATTCACCGTATTACTTGGAGTGATATTAAAGATTACTCCGCTATTAGTGATTTAAAAATAGTGGATTCTGTGTTAGGTGTTGTAACTATTGACGGTCGTCTTATTCAAATGCTTGATTTTGAAAAGATCGTTGCAGAAATCAACCCTATTACAATGGTTAGGGAAACTACTGAAATTAATATGGAAAGGTGTCAAGAACGTTTTGGTAAAAAAGTATTTCTTGCAGAAGATTCTCCTACTATTAGAAAACTCCTTAACAGTAGTTTTGAACGTGCAGGCTATGAAACTACATCTTTTGAAAACGGTATTGATTTATTAAAAAGATTACGTGTTGAAAAACCAGACCTTATTATCACAGACCTTGAAATGCCTGGTGGTAGTGGGGACTATGTTGTTAGAAAAACTAGAGAAAAAGATATATTTGATGATGTGCCTATACTTGTTTTCTCATCTATGGTTAGTGTGGAAAACGAAAGAAAACTTTTAAAAATTGGTGCATCAAGGTTTATAGGTAAACCAGATTTAAGCGATTTAATTCAAGCTGTGGATGATTTTGTGCTTGATAAAAAAGGTATAATTATCCATAAAGATGAATTATCTTAAGCGAGGGATATAATGAAAAAAGTATTACTATCTGTATTAGTATCTTTATTAGCAGCCTCATGTGCTTCTAGTGGTAACG
>CALADT010000067.1 GCA_937890655.1 uncultured Mucispirillum sp.
CTCCTCATATATAAACCGTTCATAAGCTGGATGACTTCTATTTATAATACTTTCAATATTTTCTTTTACTTCAGGAAAATGAAGTGTATATATAGCATCTTGTATATTTGGATAGTTATATTTATCTAAAATATATGAAGGAATAGTTTCTTCTATACCTTTTAAACCTTTATCAATAGCAATTTTAACAGCTTTTCTGTATGTAGATAAATTTAGCCCAGTAGGAACAGAATAAACTCCTCTAACAGAACCAATCATATTTTGATCTATAATTTCTGGATGAAATATGGCATTCATACCCTCATATGTTGTTAAAACACCATACATATAATAGTGCTTATCTTTATGTAAAATAGATAATGGATAATTATGGTTAAAATTAATCCATAAACATGTAAAATAACCATTATTATTTTGAAATACTGCTTTAAATAATGACTTACCTCGTGATGTTCTAATAATTGCACCACCATTATATGTTCCTTCCAAAACACATTTATCATCACTTAAAATATTAGGTATAAATATTTCATATCTATAAGGAAAAGACATAATAACATCTTTTACAGTATTGATTTTTAAACGTTCTAACCCTGCTTTAGATTTATCGCCTATACCTACTAAAATATTTATCGGTTTTTGTATAAAAGAAAAAGCTGCCTGTTGTATTTTACTTTCATCTAGCAGCTTATGAGTATTATTATTCAAAAAAATATCCTAAATTTATGATAAACTATCTAAAGCCATTTGTTCTTGTATAGAGAATACTTTTAGTATATCTAGAATGATTACCATACATTTTGGAGTTCTAGCTACACCACTAATATAGTTATCAATAGTTGGAGAAGTTCCTGGTGCTTTATCAATTTTATCAACCTCAATTCTAATAACTTCTTCTACTTTATCCACTATTAAACCAATTCTTCTGCTTTGTATGCAGACTACAATAATACGAGTGGCTTCACTATTTGCGCTAACTCTTACATTTAATTTTTTACGCAAATCTACAATAGGTATAACTCTACCACGCATATTTATAATACCTTCTACAAAACCTGGTGCACGTGGAACAGGTGTGATTTCAACCATACGGATGATTTCTTCAACAGCCATAATGTCTATACCATAATGTTCTTGTGCAAGCATAAAACCTACGAATTGCCTTAATTCTGCCATTATTATCCTCTTATTAAATGTTAATGATTTATCATATTATATTATTTTTAAAGATATTTCAAGGGATTTATTCTTTTGGAGATAAAAAATTAATAGCATCTTTTTTTACTGATATATAAGTGGATCGGTTATCTAATTTTGTATATTCTCCATCAAGTTGACAAAATTTAACCCCATCAATTTTAAACATATCAGATGATATGTGGGTTCCACTAAACCCTCTCCAAAAAAATAAAGGTGTAAATGCTTTTAATAATGCTAACCTTCCTCTATGGTGCACTATAAAAGCATTAATCATATTTAACTTAATTTTACCAAGTTTATATGTGCCTGCATAAGAAGCAGCAACAGCAAAAACTCCATGATAAAAGCCCATTCGTTTACCATTATAATATAAAAACAAATGGTCATATTTTTCTGAAAAAAATGCAGGAAAGCCATATATTACATGCACTAAAGTTTTTAATGGTTTAAATTTAACTCCTTTTGTTTCAACAGTCCTTACAATAGTTGCATCAAACCCAAACCCTGCCATTAATAAAAATATTTTATTATCTATATAACCTGCTGGTATTTTTTTTATATGATTATATGTAAATTGTTTAGCAGCTTTTATAGGATTTCTACTAATACCATATTCTTTACAAAATACATTTACTGTCCCTAGTGGCAAAGCATAAAATAATTTATCAGTTCCAGCAACACCACGGGCAACTTCGTTTATAATCCCATCGCCTCCTGCTGCAATAATTGTATCTGCATCACTTTGGGTTGCTAATATTTCCCCATGGCCTCTATATCCTGTTAAAGCAATAGTAACATTATATGACTTATTTTCTATTATTTCTTTGATTTTTAATATTTTTTTATAATTAAATTTACCACTTGCAGGGTTAGCAATTAATAAAATATTATTCATATATTTTCCTTATACAAATACACTAGAATCAACATCTAAAAGTGTAGCTATTGCATTTACTGCTGGTTCTAAATTATATGAATATTTATTTACATATAAATCAATATGGGAACTCATAACAGTATTATCCATATCTTGTGCATAATTTTTACAATACAATAATGCTTCATCTTTGTGATTATAAGCATAATCAATACTATTTTGTATTGATTTGTTTATTTTATCAGCTAATGAAATATAGTTTTTATGAATAGATATAAACCCTAATGGAATTGGTAAATTATATGTTTTTTCCCATTCTTCCCCAAGGTCAATGATTTTATGTAAGCCATAATTTTCAAAGGTAAACCTTCCTTCATGAATAACAAGTCCACCATCTACACTACCATTTGTAATAGCTGGCATAATTTTATCAAACCTCATAATTTCAATATTTGATATACATTCAGGATAAAAGCGTTTCATTACCATAAAAGCAGTAGTGTTTTCCCCAGGAATAGCAATTTTTTTGCCTTTTAATTCATCCATACTATTATATTTTTTTGATAATATTAATGGGCCACAACCAAAACCTAATGCACCACCACATTTTAAAATTTTATAATTATTCTTAATAAGTGGAAACACACCAAAAGATACTTTTATTACATCTTTTTCTTCATTTAAAGCCATATTATTACATAATTGAATATCTTCCATTACCACATTAAAATTAAATGGAACATCAATATCTCTACGTAACATTGCACCAAAAATAAAAGTGTCATTAGGACATGGAGAAATTGCTAAATTAATATTATCTGTCATATTTTCACCACTATAATTAAAAAACTAAACTATCAAAAAATTCATCATTTTTCTGTTCTATAGATTTATTTTCTTTTATCTCTTCTTTTTTTATTTCTTTTATATCTTGTTCTATTTCATTATTAGCATTATTATTTTCTTCTTTTGTTTTTATTTCTTTATTACTATTATATTCATTATAAATTTTACTTTCTTCTTTTGCATCTTTTTTTCTATCTTCTGTTCTATTAGCAAGTTTACTTAATTCACTAGGTTTAAACCTAACACCAGCACCTACCATATACATACGGTTGGTATTTCCTATAATATCTTCTACACCTGCTTGAATAAACATTCCCTTATAAAAATGCCATCTTATAAAAGCCTTTGTATAAACATCCATACCATTACTATAAACATTAAAATCATATGCTTCAAAAGAAATAGCTAAGTTATTATTTTTTAAAGGATAAATATCTGCACCTAATCCTAAAGTGTTATCAAAAACACCAAATCTTAAACCAAAAACATCATAAAAAATATGGCTATATTGAAGTGAAACTGCTAATTCTGAATTTTTAACTTTATTACCATAAATATCGTATTTATTGCTATTAGGATCAATTACTGGCACATTAGATAACCCTATTAAATAAAAGTTCTTAGGGTCAGTATAAAATTGAGCTTGAACATAACCTCTACCTGTATTAACTGATTTTGCATCAAATAAATAATCAGCACCGATAGTTGTATACAGTGTCATTCTGTTATCATTATCACTATAATCATCCCCTAAAAATGATGATACTTTACTAACTACATTTTTAATATCTTTTTTTGTTTCTTCATCATTAATAAGTAATCCTAAAGTCCCTTTTCCCTCATTAATATCTTTTGTGATATTTTCAATATCTTCCATTGTAGAGTTTACTTTATCAGTTATTTCTTTTATATTTTGTAGGCTAGCATCAATATTACCTTGATTATTAGCCATTAATTTATCAACTGATTCTGTGAAGGCTTTTAAAGTTTTACTTATTTCTGTAATGTTTTCAATAGACGCATTAATATTATTTTCATTTTTGGAAATAATTTTCTCTATCATATCTGTCATATTTTTTGCATTATCAATAACTTCTTGAATATTTTTATCATTGGTTGCTACAATGTTTTTAACACTATCTGTAATATCTTTTAAATTTGCAATACTATCTTGTAAAGCATTTTTTGATGTATCTGTTGTTATTACTTCATTAAATGCTTTAAGCAAAGTTGTCATTTCCCCTGCTACATTATTTAATTTAATCATTACAGCATCTAAATTTGCAGAGCTTTGTCTTCCATCATATTCATAGTTATTTTGTAATGGAGCTTTTGATTGAATAGTAGGGTCAATCTCCAACTCTACAAATTTTTGTCCCACAAAACCAGACTGTTTTACATTAAAACGAACATTATCAGGTATTTCATATTCATGATAAATTAATACTTTTGATATAATTGCATTATTTTTCATGGATACATCAGATACTTCCCCTACTTTTAACCCCTTATACATAATAGGTGTTCCTGCTCTAATACCTGTTGCATCATTTAAGTGAAAATAAACTGTTTTGCCATCTTTTGAATTTAAGTCAAGGTTACCAAAAACTGCTGTTGTTAATGCAATCATAAAAAATCCTAAAACGACAAAAATTCCAACTTTTGTTTCCAAATTCATAGAAATCTTCCTATATAAAAAATATTAAAAAACTTTTATTGGGCCATCTTTTGAGCCCGAAAAAAACTGTCTAACATATTCGTTATCAGTTTCTTTAAAATATTCTGGTGTTCCATATTGTATAATTTTACCATTATAAAGCATACCTATATAATCAGCATTTTTTAAAACACTTGGTATATCATGAGAGATAACAATAGATGTAATATTTAACTCTTTTTGAGTAGTATAAATTAAATCATCTACCACATCCGTCATAATAGGGTCTAGCCCTGTTGTAGGTTCATCATACATCATAATATCAGGTGATAATGCAATGGCTCTAGCAAGACCAACCCTTTTACGCATACCACCAGATAATTCCGAAGGATATCTATTATTAACACCAGATAAACCAACTAACTTCAGTTTATCTGTAATAATATCCATCATTTCACTTTCGCTTAAATTCCTATGTTCTTTTAAAGGAAAAGCAACATTTTCATAAACAGTAAGCGAATCAAATAAGGCAGCATTTTGAAATAACATACCAAATTTATACCTTATTTTTAAAAGCTGTTTTTTATTTGCAGTAGTAATATTTTCTCCATCAACATAAATATTACCACTATCAGGTTTTATTAAACCCATTAACTGTTTAAGTAAAACACTTTTACCAGTCCCTGAAGGTCCAATAATATAAGTAATAGCACCCTTTTTAATTTCTAAATCTATACCTTTATGAACATCATGTCCACCAAAAGATTTATATAACTTATCAACTTTAATCATAATACTAATACCGATGTTAAAATATAATCAAACATACAAATTAATACACTTGATTCCACAACAGAAACATTTGTTGATTTACCAACTCCTTCTGCACCATTTGATGTATTAAAACCATTATAACAGCTAACAATAACAACAATAATTCCAAAAACAAATGATTTTATAGAGCTATCTATTATATCATTTAAATTAGTATAAAGCACCATATTTTCGAAATAAATATGGGCTCCTACACCCATTATATGAACCACAACAATATAGCCACCAAAAGCACCAAAAATAATACATATAGCATTTAATAATGGCATAGAAAACATACCCGCAAGCATTCGTGGAACAGCTAAATAATGAACAGGGTCAACAGCCATTGCATCAAGAGCATCTATTTGTTCTGTAACTTTCATAGTGCCAAGTTCAGCAGTCATAGCAGAACCAGCACGGGCAGCAACCATAATACCAGTTAAAACAGGCCCTAGTTCTAATATCATTGCCATAGCAATAAGGCCACTTGTCATTTCCCCTGCACCAAAATTATTAAGTCCTTTATATGATTGTAAACTAAAAACCATTCCAGTAAATAAACCTGTAAGGATAATTATGGGAATAGATTTATAACCAATAAACTCTATTTGTTTTATGAAAAGCTTAAACCTAAAAGGTGGTTTAAAAACTCCTTTTACTGTTTCATAAAATAAAATAGACATCTTACCGGACATATGAATAATTTCTAAAATAAATTTTCCAATAAACTCAAAAAATCTCAAAATAACCTTCTTTATATTTATATAGTCGTGGAACTCTATCAGATATTCCACATAATATTTCATAATCTATTGTTCCTACCATATTACCTAACATTGTAGCTGTAATATCATCACCCATTATTTGCACTTTTTTACCTATGGAGTTTTCTCCTAAAGCAGTAATATCAATCATTGTCATATCCATACACACATTACCTACAACATGACATTTAATATTATCAGATAAAACATAACCTTTATTTGAAAAAGAACGCCTATATCCATCTGCATAACCAATAGGTATAACACCTATTATCATATCTTTAGGTGCAATAAATGTTCTACCATAACCAACAGACTGCCCCTTTTTCAAATACTTAACATGGGCTATTTCACTCCATATACTCATAACTGGCTTTAACTGTTTTAGCACATTTGTAGATTCATATCCATATAAAAATAACCCTGGACGAGTATAAGTCCATCTATTTTCAAAATTTGCAATACCTGATGAATTTAGAAAACTTGTAGCAAAAGAGTAATCTTTATTTATTTCCAAAAATTTATCAAATTTTTCTGTTTGAATATGTGCATAGCTATTATCAGAATCTGATGTAGCTAAATGGCTAATTGCAAAATCAACATGTATATTTTTATATTTTTCTAAAAATTTTGAAAGCTCTAAAGTATGGGAAAAACCTAATCTACTCATACCTGTATCTATTTCAAGTGCTATATGAGCTTCTTTTCCTAAATCATTACCAGCATTAGAAATTATTTTAGCATATCTTTCATCAAATACAGGTAATGTTAAGTTAGATTCTAGTGCCTCTTTTACAAAGGAATCACTAACATAACCTAACACAACAATTTTAACATCACTATTAGGTAGAGTTTTTCTTAACTCAATACCTTCAATCATAGTCGCAACAGCAAAATGAGTTACATTCTTTTCTTCATAAGCATATTTTGCTAATATTCTTGCACCATGGCCATAAGCATCTGCTTTAACAACTGCAATAATATCTGATTTAGAAAGCGTTCTTGCAATATCTATATTATTACCAAAACGCTCCATGTCAATTACAGCATAAGTAGGACGTGGTATTACATTCATATTGTTAAGGTTATTTATTCTCATTACTAATACCTGCTGCAAAAAGTAAATAATGGCGTATAAATAAATCTAATTCCCCATCCATAACAGCATCTACATTACCTGTTTCATAACGAGTCCTTAAATCTTTTACCATTTTATATGGATGCATAACGTAAGACCTTATTTGGTTACCCCAACCTATATCAGTTTTACTATCTTCCATTTTCTCTTTTTCCTTGTTTCTTTTTGCCATTTCATATTCATAAAGCTTAGATTTTAAAATTTTCATAGCAGATGCTTTATTTTTATGCTGACTTCTTTCATTTTGGCAAGCTACAACTATTCCTGATGGTATATGGGTTATTCTAACAGCAGAATCAGTTGTATTAATATGCTGTCCACCAGCACCACCTGCTCTATAAGTATCTATTCTTAAATCTGCTTCATTAATATCTATTTCAAAATCATCATCAATTTCTGGTAATACAAAAACAGAAGCAAATGAAGTATGCCTTCGATTTTGCGAATCAAAAGGAGAAATACGCACAAGCCTATGAACCCCACTTTCTCCTTTAAGATATCCAAAGCTATATTCTCCTATAATATTAAAAGTAATTGATTTAATACCTGCTTCATCACCATCAAGTAAATCTAAAATTTCAACTTTAAAATTATTATTTTCAGCCCACCTATTATACATTCTATAAAGCATAGATGCCCAATCATCTGCTTCTGTACCACCTGCTCCTGAATGAATTGTTATAATAGCATTATTAATATCATGTTGCTCACTTAATATTAATTTTAATTCAAAATCCGTTATTTCTTTATTAAATATATTATATACTTCTACTATCTCATCTTTAACAGAATCCTCACCTTCTTTTAACAATTCAATTAAGACATTTAAGTCTTCTTGAATATTTAGTAACGCTCTGTATGATTCTAAAAATTTTCTAAGTGATGATTGCTCTTTTAATAAATGCTTTGAATCTTTTCTTGACCAAAAATCTTTATCATTCAGTGATAAGTTTTCAATATCATTTATTTTCTTTTGTAAAACATCTTCTTTTACTGCTGGAGCAAAACTTAAAACTTTTTTATTTAGTTCATCTATTTCTTGAAGTATTTCTTCTATCATATTAACCTTTATAACTTTTTTATATTTCTTTTATTACAGCAATTTCATCACAGTTAGGGTATTT
>CALADT010000068.1 GCA_937890655.1 uncultured Mucispirillum sp.
AAATGGTTTTAACCTTTCAGAGCTTATAGATACAGTTATTTCAAGTAATAGAAATAATGATGAATTTTTAACAACATATGGATACAATAAGAGTATATCAAACTATTCATTTGTTATAACAAAATGGGTATATAATGATATATATTTAAGGCTGATAAGCAAAAATAATAATATTAAAGGTTTTTACGGATTATGGTAATAAGGAGGTAAAACATGAAACAATTAGTTTTTATTTTATCAATTTTATTAATTACAGGCTGTTCTAGTTTAGATAATACCGATACAAATACAGCAACTATGGAAAATAACGGTATAATTGATAATGGTAATCATGGTGGCGATACAGGAAATAATGAAAACGGTAATATTACAGATAATAACGGCCAAGAAACAGGTGGAGATAATAACCAAAATGGTGGTGAAAATAATATAGAAGAAGATAGTAGTTTATATATCCACAGCTTAAATCATGGAATAAATAGTCTTAATGATTTTAGTGGCAAAACTCTCACATCTACTATCTATTTTTATGATAATAAACAGGAGCAAAAAACAACTTCTTTTTCTATAAAAGGTAATAATAGCCCTGTAATAAAAGAAGAAAGTAATAATTATTATAAACATCATCATGAAACTACTGATAGAGAGTTATTAGATGAATATATAACACAGTCTATAAAGGAGTTAGATGAAAATAATATAAAACCTATTAACTATAATAATGGTAATAATCTATATTTAAAATCAGGTCAGTTACAAAATATAAAAGTAGGGGATGCGTGGAATAATATTTATGTATCAAATATTAATGGTTCAGGAGCAAGTTATAATATGATTAATGCAACTTGTATAGCAGTATCTAACCATGCTTATTTTTTCTTGCAAAATGGGTTACAAAAGCTAACAAGTGAGCAAATTAGTGAGATAACTTCTTCATTTGATAAAGATTATAAAGTTATCCATGAAAAATTTGGTGAAGAAAGCGATGTTGATAATAATGGTAAAATAATATTTTTAATTACTGATTTACCAAAAGGTATTATGGGTTTTTTCTTTAATTTAGATAAATACTATAATAATCAACTTCATCAATCACAAAGATATTCCAATGAAGCAGATATGCTTTATATTAATGCAAAATATTTCCAAGCAGATATATGGAAACAAGAAAAAACAAATGTGCTTGCAACTTTTATTCATGAATTTCAGCATATGACATTTTTTGATACAAGAACAAAAAACAAACTTAAAACAGGAGATGCAAGGTGGCTAAACGAAGGGCTTTCCATGTTAGCAGAATATTATGGTGGTTATGGTAATGCCCATTACGGTTACTTATACTACTACTTTGAAAGATTTCAAGGGGTGCCACTGGTTACAGAATCCACAAGTCTTGATTATGGTTACTCATACTTATTTACTCGTTATATTAATGAACGTTGTGGGGCGAGTATGATAAAATCCATATATATTTCACAATATACAGGAAAAGAAGCAGTAGGGCAAGCATGTCAAGTGGATTTTGATACACTTTATGAAGACTTTGTAAAAATGGTTTTATATACAGGCAGGGGAATAACTAGTGATACAAAATATAATATAGAAGCCTTTAATTACCCAAAAGGTAGTGTAG
>CALADT010000069.1 GCA_937890655.1 uncultured Mucispirillum sp.
TCTAAAATAATTATTATTTATCATTTTTTTCATATCTTTTATAATGTTTTTATATTTTTAAATTAAAATTTTCAATTTATATATTATTTTAATTATTATATTTATTTGTTATAAATTTTTCTTTGAATATAATGTTAATTGTATGTGTAATTGTCTTAAAAAAAGTGCAAATATCCTAGTTTAATACATTGTTTTTGGTGTTTGTGTAATTTATTTAAAATATAGTAATTTTATTATGTAGGAAGTAATATTTTAAAAGTGAATATAGGTATAATTTTAGGGATATACTAAATAATTACAAGTTAAAAAAAGTTATATATATTAAATATATACAACATAGAATTTACTTTTTTATAGATTTTTCTACACAGCACCCCTTTTTACACATATTTATACTATATGGTGAAATAATAGAAACATAAAATATAGTTATTTTATTATGTAGGTAGTAATATTTTAAAAGTGAGAATAAATTATAATTTTAGGGATATACTAAATAATTACAAGACAAAAAAGTAATATAAATTAAATAGATAGCATATGTTTTTTTATAATACTAACATGTATAAAATATTATATTTATTTATAAACTTTTACATATAAATAATAGTTATAAAACAAATAAATTATTACTTGTAAAACTAATTATTTTTTATTAAAATATACATATGTAATATATGGAGGTTTTAGTATGCACAAATTAGTAGAAGTTCTAAATAGTAACCAAATTTCATTTTTATCTTCTATCGGTATTACTATTGAATCAAAAGAATATAGCGGGGACGAAGTAAGCGATATTTATTTTGCTGTTATGGATAAGTTAGGGGAAAACTTAGGGGATGAAATAACATCTCCAGATGAATTTAGCAAAAGTTGTTCTGATATTTTAAGCACACTTTCACCAATTATTAATATGTAGTATTTATAAAAATAAAACATTTGTGCGTGTAAAAAAGTTTACAATTATGTAATTATGTATAAAAAATAATACACTTGTATTTATAAAACTTTATATATATCAATAGTTTAGCTATGGCATATTTTTTGCTTATATAGAATTAGTATAAAAAGGGAGCTATTGAGTATGCAAAAAACATTAGCTAAATCATTTACAATTACAGGTGTTGGTCTTCATAGTGGTAAAGATTTTACAGCAACTATTAGCCCAGCCCCAGAGAATACAGGTATTCAATTTAGACGTGATGATGTTCGCCATTGCGAATATACGCGTATTACACCATATAATGTATCATCAACTCAGCTTGCAACTACTATTGATTGTGGTGGCTTGCCTATTAGCACAATAGAGCATTTTTCATCTGCTTTTTATGGATTAGGGCTTGATAATGCTTATGTTTCAGTTTCTGGAGCTGAAGTGCCTATACTAGATGGTTCTGCAAAAGAGATTATAGAACACATTGAAAAAGCAGGGTTAAAAGAACAAAAAGCACCTAGAAAAGTGTTAAAAGTAACACGCCCTGTATCAATAGAATATGAAGGAAAAGTAGTAGAAATTGAGCCGTCTAACAATTTTAAAATTACTTTTGAATTAGATTATCCACACCCTGTTATAGGTAACCAAGTTTTTACATATAACTATGATGAAAAAACCTTCCATAAAGAAATAGGTGTTGCTAGAACTTTTGGTTTTAAAAGAGAAGTGGAAGCCTTATGGTCTATGGGGCTTGCTAAAGGTGGTTCTTTAGATAATGCTATTGTTATTGATGATGAAGAAGGTGTTTTAAATAAAGAAGGTTTACGTTTTAATAACGAATTTGTTCGTCATAAAATACTTGATATGTTTGGTGATTTAGCCTTAATAGGTTATAGATTACAAGGCAGTATAAAAGCCAGTAAATCAGGGCACCAAGTTAATAACGTTTTTGCAAGAACACTTCTTGAAGCTACTAATAGTTATGTAATAGTAGATGAAGTAGAAAACCTAGTGCAAGAAACAACTGAAGAAAAAAATGTTGCATTTGCACCTTTTAGCCCAGCTGTTGTTACTGCAATATAAAAATTTTAATCACATAAACTTATAATTATATAGTTTACAAATATACCATATTATATAATATGGTATATTTTTTGTAATAAGTTAGTATAAAGAAATTATTAGGGTTGTAAATACTGTAATAAATTGATTTTTTATTATAGCTTTTGCTATTTAAATAATATAATAGGCTGTTTTAATATGTTTTACAAGTGCATATTAAGTTATTAGTAAATAGTTTATAGGATAATATTTATATGGGAAACTATTATAAAAATATATTATATATAATGTAATTATTGTATATTAATAAATTACTTAAAAATTGCAATCTAATAAAACCTATATAATATTTCTAATGAATTATAAAAAATAGAACAAAAATATATAAAATATATTAAAAAATGTAAAATATAATGTTGCTTTAAAAATAAAGTGCATATATAATCACTTTTGTTTTTAATAGAAAATAAAAAGCAATATATATATAAGGAATTAATATGAGACAAAGCAGATATTTTATTCAAACATTAAGAGAAGTGCCTTCAGAAGCAGAAGTTATAAGCCATCAGTTAATGTTAAGGGCTGGGATGATAAAAAAAGTAGCAGCTGGAATTTATAACTATTTACCACTAGGGCTTAAAGTTATAAGAAAAGTGGAAAATATTATTAGAGATAATATGGCTAAAGCTGGTGCTATTGAGCTTTTAATGAACGTTGTTCAGCCTGCAGAATTATGGCAATTATCAGGCAGATGGGAGCATTTTGGTAAAGAACTGCTTAGGTTTAAAGATAGAAATGATAGAGAATTTTGTCTTGGGCCAACTCATGAAGAAGTTATAACAGATATTATTAAATCACAAGTTAATTCATACAAACAAATGCCTGTAACTTTATACCAAATACAAACAAAATTTCGTGATGAAGTTCGCCCACGTTTTGGATTAATGCGTGGAAGAGAATTTATTATGAAGGATGGCTATTCATTTGATATTGATGATGCTGGTGCAGATATTAGTTATAAAAATATGTATGATGCTTATAGAAATATTTTTAACGCATGTGGGTTGCGTCATAAAGTGGTAGATGCTGATAGTGGTTCTATTGGTGGTTCTTTTTCCCATGAGTTTATGGTGCTTGCAGAAACAGGGGAAGATTCTGTTATCTCTTGTAATAAGTGCGAATATAGTGCAAATATTGAAAAAGCAGTAGTGGTAGATAAAGGCGAAAAAGAAAATACACCATTAAAAGAAATGGAAGATGTGGCAACACCTAATAAACATTCTGCACAAGATGTGGCAGATTTTTTACAGGTGGATATAAAACATGTTCCTAAAACTATGATAATAAAATGTAGTGGTGTAAAAGAAGGAAATGAAGAAAAAACTATATTTATAGCTTGTATGGTGCGTGGAGACCATGAAGTAAACCTTGCAAAAGTAAAAAATATAGTAAAAGCAACAAGTGCAGAATTTGCAGAACCATATGAAGTGCAAGAGCAAGTGGGTTGTTTAATTGGTTCTT
>CALADT010000070.1 GCA_937890655.1 uncultured Mucispirillum sp.
CATCAAAATTATATTTGCTTGATATTTGGTCAAATAAAATATTTACAGGTATATTTTCCTGATATGCACTTGTAAAATATACACCTCTTAGGAATGATTTATTTTTATAACTATTTTCATATACTATTCTGCCTACTATACCACTTATTACAAAACACAATGTTTCTAGTTGAGAAAGATATAAATAAGCTTTTCTTTTATCTTCAATACTGCTGGTTTGATAGTTTTTATTCATTAGTGCAAATTTAAAAGAGTTAATCATCTCAGAAAATTTTGTTTTTAGATAATCTTCTGATATTTTCTGATGTTTACTGAATGTCAATCCTAATGCCCGTTTTGATATTTTTTCATTATATACTTTTAAAAAATTTGGCATACCTTCCAGTAAATCTATTTTATTAAAAACAATATAAACTGGTATTTGTAAATTTAAGTAATTTTCACATTCACTTACTCTCTGCACCATATAAGCGATAGAAGATGTTATATCCTCCTCACTGCTAAACATCATTTTAGGCAAATCTATAATTAACACAATACCATTTAGTTTCTTATAAAAATGAAGCTTATTAAGCATTTTCAAAAATGATTTCCATACTATCTTTTTAGTTATAAATGCCTTATGTTTGTCTATATTATCTTCTGGCATCTCATCAGTATGCTCAGGAACAAACAATTTTTCCAAAGTAAAAAAATTTCCTTCTGTATCTACAAGAGCACCCTCTTTTGAAATATATAAACTAAAATTTCTTGTAGATTTATGATGCTTTTTATAACTTCCAAGCATATCTGTAACAGGAAATTCTATCTCAGAATAATTAATAAAAGAACTTTTTCCTGCACCTTCATTGCCTATTACCATTACAAGTGGTATATTATGAAATTTCAGACTATTTTTCCATGCATGGCGGGCTTCTTTCAAAGATACAATAAAATTTCTTTTAGTCTTTTTAGAGTGGTCTTTTGCTTCTAATTTAATATCTTTTATCTTCTGTCTGTTTTCGTTTTGAAAGAAATCAAGAACATCTTTTGTTTTTTTAAAAGCAAAAATAAGAAACAGGCTTAAACATAAAAGAAATATTATAAATCCCCGTAAAAATGAGCTGCCAAATATATGAATATCATTGAATGCTATCAATGGTGAATATATCCAGAATAATATACACAATAATATAAAAAATAGTAAAGCAATTCCAATTAAAAATTGTTTAGAAATTAAAATTTTCCCAATCTTTTTTAATAAACCAGTAATAACTCCCATTTATATATCCCTTATTTTATATGTTATTATTTTTTATATTTATATATTCTTCATGTAAATAATCTTTTAATAAAGTAGTTTCCATAATATTTATAACATTAATATATAATATACGAGCATTATTATCTAAACCATTGATATGCATAGTTTCTGCCAAACTAATTAATCCATGCAGTCTTGATTTAATACTGTCATCTATTTCATTATTAATAGTATGCAGACGTGTTTTTAATAATTTTGTATCTAATTGTTCTTTTTTATTTTTGGCTGGTTTACTGTGTTCAATTACTGTTTCTGTTTTATTCTGCAACTGGTTGTCATTAAAAAAATTGTAAAGACTACTAGAACAAAATGGTTTATTATTAGAAAAATGAAGTTTCGTAATCCATTCAAATTTATTTAATTGTAAACAAGCCAGTGATTTTATATGAGCAGCTATGATATGATGATTTACTTCATTAGAATAATCTATAAAGATTTTGTACCCTTCAAACCAAAATGGATTTAATAATAAATTTGATAATGCTCGGATTATATTTTCACTTGTATAATCACTTATATTTTTTACCAGCTCTATTGTATTATGTTCTGGATACCTTACTGCTGTGATATTATTGCTGTGCGATATCTCTTGAGTAATTCTGCCCCATACACCTTCCCAAAAAAGAGAGTAGCCAGCAATATTTAATATATCTTTTTCTAGAAGCTTACGGCCTAATGAGAAAAAATAATCTCTATACTCTCTTGTATCCATGCTATCTATGGATTTTGTTGAAAAATTTAACAGTCTGTTTTGGTTTATATTTTCACTAGACTTATCTTCATTTTTAGCAGGAATTGTCATCAATTGAAAATTAGTATTTAATCTGCTGTTAAAATCATTAATTGCAATATTAATATTTAAAATAATCTCTATTGGTATATTTACTTTATATGTATTATTTGCTTCTATCAGCTCATTAAGTGGATCTGTAAAAAATTTCTTCTGAATTTTTGCCTGTTTATCATTTTTTTCAGCATACTTTTTATATATGTCAGGCCATAGTAAATGGTAATGATTAATAACTTCGTTAAGTTTTATATATACATCATTATTATTGATAGACATTACTCCTAATATAAAACCTCTAAATATTCTTGTATCAAGTGATTTTTTAAGTAAATCAAGACTGTTTGTATAAACTTTATGCCAGTCTATTTCACCATGAGATAAAGTTTTGTATTTACATAATTCATTATAAATCGTTATATAATGAATATTATCTTGGATATCTAGTATTTCACCTGCATACACTACTAACTCTGACACTGCTCCAACCAATTCCTAATAATATTTATAATAAACAACACTATACAGTATATTTCCTATTTTTTCAATTGAAAAAAACTTTTTTTTGGTATAGATTAAACAAAGTAGAATAATTAAAACAATTAGGAGGCATGATATGTCTGAAGGATCAAATGCTCCAAAAGAGCGGATTAATATTTCCTATAAATCAAAGACTAATGGGGTTGCTGCTGAAGTGGAATTACCATTAAAACTTATGGTTATGTCTAATTTTACTGGTAATACTAATAATATTCCACTTGAAGAGAGAGAACCTGTTTCTATTAATAAGGTAAACTTTAATAAAGTAATGGAGCAAATGAATATCACTACAAATTTTAATGTAAAAAATACAGTTAACCCTGATATTGATGAGATGAGTATTAACTTAAATATTAAAAGTATGGCAGATTTTTCTCCTGATAATATTGTAAAACAAGTGCCAGAATTACAAAAATTAATGGCTCTAAGGGAAGCTCTTACTGCATTAAAAGGACCTATGGGTAATGTACCAGAATTTAGAAAAAAACTGCTTTCCATACTAAATGACGCAGAAAGACGAGAGCAACTTATGTTAGAAATAGCTAAAAGTAAAGAAAATAATAATGAGTAGAGGTATAGTACATGTCTGAAAACAAAACTGAAGTTATTATTGAAACTCCTATAATAGAAGAAATTATGGGAAAAAGTAAATTTTATATACATGATGAGAGCTATCCTATTGCCAAGCAAGGTGTAGCAGAATTTATTACTCAAATTGTACAAAGTGGCAACGCTGAAGAAAAAGTTAATAAATTTGCTCTCGATGAAATGATAGCACATATTGACGATGTTATATCAGAACAGATGGATGAAATACTTCATAATGAGAATTTTCAAAAATTAGAAGCAACATGGCGTGGGCTGTATACACTTATAGAAAGAACAGATTTTAATGAAAATATTAAAATAGATCTTTTTAATGTTACGAAAGAAGAAGCATTGGAAGATTTTGAATTAAACCCTGATATCACTCAAACAACACTTTATAAACATATATACTCATCAGAATATGGACAATTTGGGGGAGAGCCAGTTGGTGCAATTATTGGTGATTACAGCCTGACTTATGCAAGTCCTGATATGACTTTTTTAAATAAAATGTCTGCTATTGCTGCTATGAGCCATGCCCCTTTCCTTACTTCTATAGACTCTAAATTCTTTGGCTTAAAAGACTACACAGAAATGCCAACTATTCAAGATTTGAAAGGACTTCTTGATGGTCCTCAGTATGCAAGATGGCGTTCTTTTAGGGAAAATGAAGATGCAAAATATACAGGTCTTTTAGTAACAAGATATTTAACGCGCTCCCCTTATGATATGGAAAACAACCCTGTTAAAACTTTTAACTATACAGAAGATGTTAGTGCATCCCATAATCATCTTGTATGGGGAAACTGTGCTTATCTGCTTGCTACAAGATTAACTGAAAGTTTTGCAAAATATAGATGGTGTGGAAGCATTATAGGTCCTAGAAGTGGCGGTGAAGTAAAAGATTTACCTGTATATTTTTATGAAAGTTTTGGTAGTATGCAGTCAAAAATACCAACAGAAGTATTAATTACGGACAGGCGTGAATATGAACTTTCTGAAAATGGTTTTATAGCATTAACACTAAGGCGTGGCAGTAATAATGCTTCATTTTTTTCTGCAAACTCTGCACTAAAACCAAAAGTATTTCCAAACACACCAGAGGGTAAAGATGCAGAAACTAATTTCAGACTTGGCACACAACTTCCATATTTATTTTTAATATCTCGTATGGCTCACTATTTAAAAGTACTGCAAAGGGAAGAAATAGGCAGTTGGAAAGAAAGACAGGATACTGAAAGAGGATTAAATGAATGGCTAAAACAATATATTTCAGACCAGGAAAACCCGCCAGCAGAAGTGAGAAGTAGAAGGCCTTTCAGAGGGGCAACTGTTACTGTTACTGATATTCCAGGAGAACCAGGCTGGTATAGAGTTCAGCTTAATGCTAGGCCACACTTTAAATATATGGGAGCTAATTTTGAACTTTCTCTTGTAGGTAAACTAGATAAAGAATAAAATTAAAAAGCAGGTGTGTATAAATCTTTTATATACATCTGTTTTTTACAGGAATATTATGGGCTTTATTGATAAAATAGTACATAAACTTGATAACCAGTATAATGGTATTGAATATAAAAATGATAAAATTACAGAAATTAAAAAGAATATAGAAGCACTACTTAATACAAATACTGATGACTGTATAAGTGTTGCAAACTCAGGATTTAATGAAAATAATAATTCTATAGAATCTCGTGAACTATGTAATACAATAATATCCAAAATAGAAAATTTAATTTATGAATATGAAAAAAGAGTTGTAATTACATCTGCCAGTTATGACAACAGTAATATGCCATGGAAACTATCAATTGATTTAGTGTGTCATTTGTCAGATGATAAATTTAATGAATTTCATATTGTCATTGATTTTTCAAATAACAGATATTGCGAGGTTATTTGATGAATAACAACAGTCATATATTATATTATCATAAAGAAATAGATGAGCTTGCAAAAGCAAGGCAACAGTTTATAGAACGGTTTCCAAAACTTGCACCATTTTTATCTAATACTAGTAAAGATCCTGATATTGAAAGACTTATAGAAAATTTTGCAATACTTACATCTAAAATAAAAATGGAACTAGACCAAAATATCCCAGCTATTGCAGAATCACTTATAAACATTATTGCACCAAACTATACAGCTTCTATACCAGCAATGTGTATACAGGAATTTAATTTAAACAGCAGTGCTGAAATAAACAATCTTATAATACCAAAAGGTGCTGATGTATTTGCAAAACAGATAAAGAATGTATCCTGCCAGTTTACTACTGTGTATGACTTATACCTATACCCAATAAAAATTACTGATGTATTACTGCAAAACATAGGTAAATTTCAAAGTATGTCTTTAAGAGTAGAGTCATATAAAGAGAATACAAATATTTCTGATATGAATATTATAAAATTAAATTTATATCTAGGCAGTGATATTTATTTAGCAACTTCACTTTTAATGTGGTTTTTTAACTATCTTGATGAAATAATTATTATTAATCCTGATAATAATGAAGAATACAGACTACCTGTGCAGAATTTAAACCCTATGGGTTTTGATGATAAAGAAAGTATATTTGCAAGAAGAAATACAGGCATAGAAGCATTCTCATTAATGCAGGAATATTTTTTTATACCTGATAAATTTAATATGATAACAATAGACAGGCTTGATATGTTAAAATATTTTAATAGTAAAAATTTTATAATAAAGTTTATTTTTACAAAAAATCTGCCTTCATTCTGCATACCTCGTGCAGACCATTTTAGTTTTGGTATTACACCTGTTATTAACCTTTTTGAAAGATCAACAGTTCCAATGAAAAATGATATAAATAAAGATGGTTTCAGGCTTTCTATAAGTAAAAATTATGATAAATATTATGATATACTAGAAATTATCTCAGTATTCAGCAGTGCAAGTGTTCGTGGTAAAAGATACTTAAAAAATTATAATAACTTTGAGCGATTTGAATTTTTAAAAGAAGATAATATGCCAGATTTTTTCACCATTTCAAAAAGAAAAGATATAAATGGTGATGAATACACATATTTAACACTGTATGACAGCTCTATTTTGATGTCAAATGACCATGAAACAATATCTGTTAATGCATTATGCTGTAATGGAACTCTGCCTGAAGAATTACAGATTGGAGACATTAACAGATTTGATAATCAAAATGTATCTACAACAAATATCACAATTCCTACAAAGCTTTATAAAACAGCAGTAGATGGTTCTCTTCTATGGAAACTAGTATCAGTATTATCACTAAATTATCAAACTATGACAAACAGAACATCTTTTTTAGCAGTGCTTCATGCTTATGATTTTACACTTGGGGAGCAGGACAATATATCAGAAAAACTTCGTGATGCTGTAAAAAATATAAATTCAAAAACTATTTATAGAATGATAAACGGTATACCTAAAAAAGGCACTTTGTGTATTATTGATATAGATGATTCACTATTTTATTGTATAGGAGAAGTTTATAGACTCGGATTAATTCTTGCCAAGTTTTTTTCATCTTTTGCATCTATTAACTCTTTTTGTGAATTACAAATGAATTGTATTACAGCTGGTACAGTATTAGACTACTTCCCAACAGAAGGAAGGAAATCTAATATATGAACAGTAACTTACAGTATAAATATTTCTATAAAACTGTTAAAAATCTTCTTAAAAAGTATCAAAGAGATGAAATACTTTTCAGAACAAACTCATCACTTGGCCATCCTAATAGAGAAATAGAAAATATAACTATCATTGGTAAAAAACAAGAGGAAACAGAAAAACTTGCTCTTGAAGTAATGATAAACTTTTTAGGTATTCAAGGCTCTTCTTCCCAATTACCAAGCTATATATTAGAAAAACTTGCTTTAAATGATGATGGCGGTGATGGCTGGAGCCTATTATTTGATTTCTTTAATAATTATATCACATGGATATTTTATGATGTAGTATCTATGGGAAGTTATGCAAAATCTTTTAATTATAATTTAGATGATAATATATCTAATATACTTTTATCATTCTTAGGAATTAAAAATAAAGATATAGCAAAAACTTATCTACCATTTGCTCCATTAATAGTTAATTTAAGCAAACCAAAAAAACAAATAGAAAGAATATTGCAGACAACATTTAACCTAAAAGACAGGCTAACTATTATTGAAAATTTACCACACCAAATACCTATAATAACATCTCAGCAAAATTATCTTGGGATTAAAAACTGCCAGCTTGGAAAAAACTTTATTACTGGTAAATGTGTATGTTCTTATCAAACAAAAATAGGCATATTAATAGATAATCTTGAATATGATGAAGCACTTAATTTCTTTCCCACTGGTTCTAAATTTAAAATGCTTAAAAGCAGTATAGCCTTTCTTACAAATAATGAATTTGCTATAGATTTATAT
>CALADT010000071.1 GCA_937890655.1 uncultured Mucispirillum sp.
AGAAATAAGTGAGAAAGAGCAAATATTATCTTTTTTAAATATGGATGCAGTTTTTGCACCAAGCTCCATATAAAACCTTGCGTCTTCTTGTTCTTTAGGAACATGGACGATGTATATTTTTTTCAGCTTTTTATTAACATCTATATAAAAACTTTTAGATTCCTTTTCATCAAAATTAAAATAATCTGACTGAATAATGTTCTGTAACTCATCATCTATTTTTTTACCTGTAATAAGCCTTAATGAACGAATGTTTTTATATACAGGTATAAGTATTGCATCTTTTTTAGAATCAACTGCTATTTTTTTTCTGCATGATATTTTCATAAATCACCTTAATTTTTAAAAATATTTATTTAGGCAAATTTATATTATTTTTTTATAAAAATAAACATAAAAAATCAAAAAACATAAATTTTATTAAAATTTATTTGCAAAAATTATATATTTTTTTTAGAATATATGAAAATAAGGTGATAATATGAATAATAAAATTGTATTTTATAAACAGAAGTTAGGCATATTAATATCAATAGTTTTTTTAATTTCATTTTCTGGGCTTTATGGTTTTATACCATTTGGGGAGTTTATTTTTATTCCTGTAATAGTATCAGCATATTTTTTAGGTATAAAAGCAGGTATAATAACAAGCCTTATTTTTGGTGTAATAAGTATGTGGCAATCAGCTGTTACAACAAGTGGGGAACTAAACCATATTTTTTCAATTTATAGAAGTGGAGATATGGTAAAAAGTGCCATATTAAATATAGCACCACGATTTTTATATGGCTTATTAACAGGTTTAATATTTTTTGCAGTTAAAAAAATAGGGCAAAATAGATGTGGTGTGGTTGTTATGACCACATATTTTTTAGAGCTGTTTCAGACAGTGTTTTTGTTTTTATTTGTAGGGTTGCTTTTTCCCGAATCAAATATAACATATAAAGAAGCCATAGGTAAAATTTTTGAAGTAAAAGAAGTGCTATTTTCATCTTGCGCTGCAATAATTATGTTTTATCTTGTTAAATTAAGTAAAAACAAAAATATTATAGAAATGGATAAGCTAATTATAGAAAATAGAAATGAGGACTTAACAAGGCGTTTTAGTTTAGAAGGTTTTGCGGTTGCAGGGATTGTGTTTTTAACAAACCTGTTACTTACTAACCATTTAAATAATACTCTGCATATATCATCTATTAAAACAGATATTGAATTAATTAATATAAAAGACATAATTTATGCAAGTGCAGTTATGCAATATTTAATAGGTAATTTGGCTGTAAGTTATTTAATAGGAAAAATAGTAACATATTATAGGATACACTCAGTTTTTAAAGTAAATGGAGCAGAAGTAGATGTTATGACAGGGCTATATACAAAAGCAAGTGCTTTAAAACATGGTCAAAAAATATTAGATGAAAAAGGGAAAGGTTTTTTTATAATAATAGATATTGATAAGTTTAAGAAAATAAACGATAGTTTTGGTCATTTAATAGGGGATAGGATAATAACAAGTGTAGCTTTTTGTTTACAGGAACATTTTAGTGATATAGGTTATGTTTCAAGATTTGGAGGTGATGAATTTTCTGTATTATTAAAAGATATTAATGAAGAAGAAATGC
This sequence comes from uncultured Mucispirillum sp., assembly GCA_937890655.1. GTDB lineage: Bacteria > Chrysiogenota > Deferribacteres > Deferribacterales > Mucispirillaceae > Mucispirillum. The sequence continues at coordinate 1,623 of CALADT010000071.1, forward strand.
TTGAAAGAACAAAACAACTTGTAAAATCAATTAAGAAAATACCACTTAATAAAGGGGTAGTAACATGCAGTATAGGTATTAGTGCTATTGATGATGAAGTGGATTTTAACGAAGTATATAAAAAGGCAGATAAAATGCTGTATGTGGTAAAAAATGGTGGAAGAAATAATATAGAATTATATGATAAGTATAGAGAAATCGTATAAATATGTAAAAAAATAAAAGAAAATGTTGCAACTAAATAAATAAAGTGGTATTTAAGTATGGACTATTATATTTTTTTAAGGTATAATTTGTTGCATAATTTTTTATAGTATGTTTTGGAGGCAGTTGTCATATATGAGTTGTAGGGTTATATCTGTTGCAAACCAAAAAGGTGGAGTAGGTAAAACAACAACAGCAGTTAATCTATCAGCTTCTCTTGCTGTTGCAGAAGCTAGAGTTTTACTTATTGATTTTGACCCACAGGGTAATGCCAGCAGTGGTTTAGGTATAGATATTAATAATGTAGAAAATGATATATATGATGTTATTGTAAACGGTGCAGATATTTTTTCAGCACTAAAACATACAGAAATAGATGGGCTTGATATTATTCCTGCAAGAATAGAGCTTTCTGCTGCAGAAGTTGAGCTTATACAGGAAATATCAAGGGAAACAAAACTAAAAAGAGCTATTTCTTTAGTAAAAGATAAATATGATTATATATTAATAGACTGTCCGCCGTCATTAGGGCTTTTAACTGTAAATGCTTTAACAGCTTCTGATACGGTATTAATACCTATGCAGTGTGAATATTATGCAATGGAAGGTTTAGGCCAGTTATTAAACACTATTAATCTTATAAAAGAAAACTTAAATCCTGAACTAACTTTAGAAGGAATATTACTTACAATGTATGATGCTAGAAATAACCTTTCTAAAGAAGTAATGCAGCAGGTTCAGATGTATTTTCCTGATAAGGCTTTTAAAACTATTGTTCCAAGGGCAGTAGCTTTAAGTGAGGCACCAAGTTATGGTAAACCTATTATACTTTATCAGGTAAAATCAAAAGGTTCAGAATGTTATATAGAACTTGCAAAAGAAATGTTGCAAAAAACAGGCAAATAATATCGGGTATGGTGTATGAGTATGAAAAAACCGTTAGGCAGAGGGCTTGATTCCTTAATTCCACGTAGTAACGAGGAGGCTCAGGCAAAACATACAGGTGTGGTTACATCAAACTTTTTTGAATTAACTTTAACAGAAATCATACCAAACGATAACCAGCCACGTCATGTATTTGATGAGGCTTTACTTGAGGAGCTTGCAGAAAGCATCAAATTAAAAGGTGTTATACAGCCTATCATTGTAACTAAAGTGGAAAATGGCAAGTATATGATAATAGAGGGGGAAAGAAGGTGGCGTGCTTCAGGGCTTGCGGGTAAAAAAACTATCCCTGTTGTGGTGCGTAATACTGAAACTCCAAAAGAACGGTTAGAGCTTGCATTGATAACAAACGCCCAAAGGGAGGACTTAAACCCTGTGGAGCTTGCTATTGCATATAAAAAATTAATGGATGAACATAGTTATAAACATGAAGATTTAGGTGTTATAGTAGGTAAAAGCCGTTCAGCTGTAACAAACAGATTAAGGCTTTTAAGTTTACCAAAAGAAGTTCTTTCATTAATAGAAAATAAAGAGATAAGCGAAGGCCATGCAAGAGCGTTACTTTCTCTTGAAGATAAGAAAGAAATTGTACGTCTAGCTTATATTATAAGGGATAAAAATCTTTCTGTGCGAGAAGTGGAAAATATGGTAAAAGCCATATTAAAGCCAGAAAGTAAAAAGGTAAAAGAAGATAAAGTGGATGCTAATATTTCAGGGCTTGTTCATGAAATGGAAGTGTTTTTTAATTCAAAAGTAGATATCAAGCCGTCAAAAAAAGGTGGTGTTATTAGTATTAAATATAACTCCAATGACGAACTTGATATAATTATAAATAAGATTAGAGGGGAACAATGCTAAAATCAGCAAAAGAAACCGGTGGCGGAATAGACGCCTTTTTAGGACAAAATACATCATTTAATGGAACATTAGTTTTTGAAGGTGTTGTTAGGTTAGATGGTAATTTTGAAGGTAATGTTAAAACTAACGATACTTTAGTTATTGCAGAAAGTGGTAATGTAAACGCACAAATTGAAGCAGGTGTTGTTAAAATTTCTGGAAGATTTGATGGGTTAGTTGTAGCAAAAAATAAAGTAGAACTTTATAAACCGGCTTTCGTTACAGGCACAATAAGAACACCAGTTATTAAAATGGAAGAAGGTGTTATTATTAACGGCACATTAGAAATGGATAACGGAAGAAACAAACCACTTACTGGTAAAAAAGAAGAATAAAACTTTTTTAGTAAACTTGTTGTTTAGCTTGGTTAGTATATATATGAGAGTATTGCATAAAAATTATATATAGTATTTGTTACAGGTTAATATGGCTGCGTGAATAAATAATAATATGAAAATAGCAGTTTACACTATTTTATATAAACTATTATTTAAAGGAGGCTTATTATGAGTCGTAAACCATTAATTGCAGGCAACTGGAAGATGAACAAAAATGTAAGTGAAGGTGCGAAATTAGCAGAAGAAATCGCAGGTGGTAGTATTGATTACACCACAAGAGATGTATTATTTGCACCACCTTTTACAGGCATATATGCTGTATCAGAAGCTGTTAAAAAGACAGGTGGCAAAGCATTAGTAGCAGCACAAAACATTTATTTTGAAGAAAGTGGTGCTTTTACAGGTGAAGTTTCCAGCGACATGATAAAATCAGCAGGTGCGTCATATGTTATTTTAGGTCACTCAGAACGTAGAAGTATATTTGGCGAAACAGATGAAGTTATAAATAAAAAAGTAAAAAAAGCATTAGCAGACGGTTTAAAAGTTATCTTATGTGTTGGTGAAACACTATGGGAAAGAGAAGCTTGTGCAGAAGTGGAAACAGTTTTAGCTCAAACTGGTAAAGGCTTAGAAGGTGTTAGCGACCTTTCAAATGTAGTAATAGCTTATGAACCTGTATGGGCAATCGGCACAGGTAAAACTGCTTCTCCTAGTGATGCTGAGGCTATGCATAAAGCAATAAGAGAATATATTGCAAAAATACGCAGTCCAAAAGCAGCAGAAGAAATCCGTATATTATATGGTGGTAGTATGAAACCGGATAACGCAAAAGAATTAATGGCTCAACCAGATATAGACGGTGGTTTAGTTGGTGGTGCCAGCTTAAAAGCAGAAGATTTTCTCAAAATTATAAATTTTGATAAATAATAAAATAACAGGCTGTTTTTATTTAATAAAGCAGCCTTAAATATCTTTGGAGGAAAAGGGTTAAAAGACCCTAGAAATGTAAAATATGTACACAATTATTTTAGCGTTATATGTATTTGTTTGTCTTTTATTAATAATAGCAGTGCTATTACAAAACAGTAAAGGTTCAGATTTAGGTTCTGCATTAGGTGGTGGCAGTGGCGATAATTTTGGACCGAAAGCACCAGCTAGTATTATGAATAAAATAACAACAGTAATTGCAGCAGCATTTTTAATACTTTCATTAGTGCTTGCTATGATGTCTGGTTTAGGAGAAAAAAGTGTTATGAGTGGTAGTGTTATGCAATCTAAGCCTATGCAGACAATACCAGCAGATAAGAGTAATCAAGCACCTATTACAGGCACAACAGAACCTGTAATACCAGCAAACCAAGAAACTAAATAAGCAAAAGGTTACAAAAGTGAAAAATAAATATTTACTAATATCTTTATGTATAATAATGTTGTTATTATTATTTTCTTGTAAAAAATCATCAGATGAAGGGCAGGGTGAAGTAAAAAGTCAGAAAACAGTAGTAAAAGAAGAAGCAGGCCATGACTATGGGGACGCTTTATCCACAGGGGAAATAGCCGAACCTATAAACTTAATTCCAGCATTAGCATCTGATTCTGCAAGCCATAATGTTACGCAATATATATATAACGGTTTAGTAAAATATGATAAAGACTTAAATCTTGTAGGTGATTTAGCCGAAAAATGGGAATTAAGTGATGATAATAAAGTTATAACATTTTACTTAAAAAAAGGAGTAAAATGGCATGACGGGGAAGAATTTACAGCAGAAGATGTAAAATTCACATACGAGTTTATGGTTTCAGATGATACAGCAACAGTCTATGACGGCGATTTTAGAAGTATTGAAAGTGTAGAAATAATTGACGATTACACAGTAAAAATCTATTATAAAGAAGCATATGCCACATCATTAAGTAGCTGGGGTATATGGATGATGCCAAAACATGCGTTAGTGGATAAACCGGGAAGGTCGCCATTACAAAGAAAACCAATAGGCACAGGCCCATATAAATTAGAAAAATGGACTGCAGGTCAGTCTATTAGATTAACTTCTTTTTATGATTACTTTGAAGGCAGACCAAAAATAGAAAAAATATTCATAAGAGTAATACCAAACCAAACAACACAATATTTGGAGCTTTTAAATGGTTCCATAGACATTATGGCTATGACACCAAAACAAGAAGCAACTGATACAAAAGTGGAAAAATACCAAAATAATTATAACACATATTCATATCTTGATTTTTCATACTCATATATAGGTTATAATTTAAGAAAAGCACCTTTTAATCAGAAAGAAGTGCGTAGAGCATTGACTTATGCCGTGGATAAACAGGCAATAATTGATGGTTTACTATACGGCAAAGGTTATGCAGCAGACGGCCCTTATCAGCCTAATTCTTATTGGTATAATAAAAATGTGGAAAAATTAAACTATAATATAGAAAAATCAAAAGAACTACTAGCAGAAGCAGGGTTTAAAGATAGCGACGGCGATGGTTTTCTTGACTATAAAGGCAAAAAGTTTACCATAGAATTAATGATTAACCAAGGTAACGATGTAAGAGCAAAAATAGCAGAAATGGTTCAGCATAGCTGGGCACAAATAGGAATAGATGTTCAAATAAGGCCACTTGAATGGGCAACAATGTTAAGTGCCACAAGAAAAGGGGAATTTGATGCAGTAGTATTAGGGTGGTCCACACCGTTAGACCCAGACCAGTATGATATTTGGGCATCAGAAAGGTGTAAAAACGGTCAAAACTATGTATGCTATAAAAATGAAGAAGTGGATAATCTTTTAATAGCAGGCAGGCAAGAGTTTAATAAAGAAAAACGTAAAGAATATTATGATAAACTTCAAGATATATTAGCAGAAGAACAACCATACACGTTTTTATATTTCCCGTATGCACATATTGCATTAAATAAACGGTTTTTAAATGTTTCTCCATCAAAAGCGGGGATAACTTATAACTTTATAGACTGGTATGTGCCTAAAGCAAATCAGAAATATAATGTATTAAAATAAACGGATAATATATGAAAACAAATGATATTAAAAGGGTTTGTTTATTTGCAGGATACAGTAAAGAAAAAGTAATTGAAGAATATGTTGTATATTTAATAAGTAAACTTTCTACAATATCAGATGTATATTATTTATCAGACAATAACTTATCAGAAGAAGAAAAAAATAAAATAAAACCATATACTCATGGGGTGTATGGTTTTAGTCATGGTAAATACGACTTTGGTTCATGGCAGGAGCTTATTTATATTTTAGGTTGGGAAAAACTTGCAGAATATGATGAGCTAATTCTAATTAACGATAGTGTAATCGGTCCTATATTTAATATAAATATCTTAATAGAAAAAACAATCCTTGATAGTCAGTGGCAGGTATGTGGTATAAATTCAGCATACGATTATAAAACATGGCATTTAAGTAGCTACTTTATAATGATAAAAAAAGAAGTATTTTTATCAAAACCATTTAAAGACTATATTCATGGTATTGAAAAAGAAGAACGAGTGGAAAAAGTAATAGAAAAATACGAAATAGGTTTATCAAAAATGCTACATAAAGAAGGTTATGTGGTAAAATCATTGGTAGATTTTAGGAAAAATATTTATATATCATGGCGAAAATTTATAAAAAAAGGCAGCCCATTTTTAAAGAAAAAAATATTTAGCACAGAGCTATATATATTAAGTAAATCTTTAACATGGAATATCTTTATGAAAAAAAATACAAATTTTGATAGGGGAATAATAAAACGTTATATAGATAAAGAATATAAAAAAATAGGATTTATTAGGTTTATATTTAATAAAAATTTATGGAAGTATGCTTTAAAGGGAGCTATAAAAATAGAATATAAAGAAGATAGGGAAATAATAAGGGTTTTTGGTGTTTACATAAGAAATAAAATAGATTATAGTGGCAATAAAATAGGGATATTAGGGAGATAAACAAGTGAATATATTAATAACGGGTGGTTTAGGTTATATTGGAAGCCACACAGTAATAGAGTGTATAGAAAACGGCCACGAAGTTATTATTATAGATAATTTATATAATTCATATATTAGTGTGAAAACTAGTCTTGAAGAATATCTTAAAAAAGAAATTAAATTTTATGAAATAGATATGAATAATATAAGTAAAATGGAAAAAGTATTTATGGAAAATAAAATAGATACTGTTATCCATTTTGCAGGTTATAAAGCAGTGGGCGAATCTGTTGAAAAGCCATTAATGTATTATGATAACAATATAAAAATAATATTATATTTAGTTCATCAGCAACAGTTTATAAAGAAAGTAAAATATTACCATTAAAAGAAGATATGGAGCTTGGAGTAACTAACCCATATGGCAGAACAAAACTAATAATAGAAGAAATACTAAAAGATATATGTTATGCAGATAAATCATTTAAAGCAACTATACTAAGGTATTTTAACCCAATAGGTTCTCATAAATCAAAACTATTTGGAGAAAATAATATAGATATTCCAAATAACTTAATGCCATATATTACAAAAGTAGCAAAAGGTGAGCTTGAATATTTAAGGGTTTTTGGTAATGACTACCCTACAAAGGATGGCACAGGAGTAAGAGACTATATCCATGTGTGTGATTTAGCAAAAGGCCATATATTAGCTTTAAAATCATTTGAATTTAATAATAATTATAATGTGTATAATTTAGGCACAGGCAAAGGTTATTCTGTGTTAGAAATAGTGGAAAATTTTGAAAAAGAAACAGGAATAAAAATCCCATATAAAATCATAGAACGTAGAGCAGGAGATATTGCTGAAAACTATGGAAGCCCAGAAAAAGCATATAAAGAGCTGGGCTTTAAAGCAGAATACGGCATAGCAGAAATGTGTAAAGACGCATGGGAATATGAAAAAGGAAGAAAGTAGAATGGAAAAAGAGAATAGTAATATATTAGCATTGAGCGTAGGACGAATACCTATGCTATTAACTTTTGATGATGGTTATGCAGCACAGGCAGGGGTAATGATAAAATCCCTGCTTGATAATAAATATAATAATGTATTTTATGATTTATATATTATTACTGATGAATTAGATTATGATAATAGAAATAAGTTAAAAGAAATTGTAAATGAATACGAAAATAATACATTAACAATACTTGATGGCAATAAATATTCCGATATAACAGAAAAATATGGCAAATTAAATGATAATGAATTTTTTACAAATTCATCATTATACAGGCTTATTCCTATGTTAATACCAGAATTTGATAAATATGATAAAATTATATATTCAGATGTGGATATCGTTGTTAAAAAAGATATAAGCGAGCTATATGATTTTAATGTAGAAAATGCATATACAGCAGGTGTAAGGCATTTAAAACACTCAGAACATTTTATAAGACATATAGAAGAACCATTAAGAAAAAAATATATATATGCAGGCTTGTTGGTAATGAATCTTAAAAAAATGAGAGAAGAAGAGTATAAAGTAAGAATTATTGATGCTCTTACAAATGAAAAATATACAATAAAATGGTTTGATATGGATATATTAAATATTGCATGTAATGGAGATGTTGAATATTTAGATATAAAATACATATGTATGCCAGAGGCTTATGAGGTATTAAGCAAAAAAAAAGAAGGTGAAGAATATTATACAAAAGAAGAAATTGATAATGCTTTTTTAAATCCATCAATAATACACTATGTAGGGAGAAAAAAACCTTGGAAAAGTAAGTATGTTGAATATTGTCAAGAATGGTTTTTTTGGGTAAAGAAAACACCATTTAAAGAGCAATATGAAAATATGGAGATAATAATAAATGACTATATAGAAAATTATAAGTATAAATATAAAATTTATTTATTTAAAATAATTCCACTAGGAATAATAGATTTAAAAAATACAGGCAAAAAAATAAAAGTGAAAATATTAAAAAAAATAACAATATTAAAGTTTAATAGAAAAAAATATAAAAAAATGGAGAATATTGAAGATTATGACTAGCAAATTAAGTATAGTAGTGCCTGTTTATAATGTATATCCATATTTAAGAGAATGTTTAGACAGTATCATTAACCAAACATATAAAAATTTAGAAATAATAATCGTAAATGATGCTTCTCCATATAAAGAAGATGATGAAATATGCAGGGAATATGTTAGAAAAGATGAAAGAATAAAATATATAATTCATAATAAAAATAAAGGATTAGGTGGAGCAAGAAATACAGGAATAGATAATGCAACAGGAAAATATATTACATTTATAGATAGTGATGATTATTTATGTGATAATAATATATATGAAAATATAATGTTGAAATTTAAAAATTTAAATGTAGATGTTATAGGTTATGGAGTGGAATTATATATAGAGGAAGAAAATAAATTTATTGATTATAAGTATACAAATTCTTATAAAAATAAAAAAATCACCAAAATGAATATTGAAAATTCAACAGATATTGTTTGTAACAAAGTGTATAAATTAGAAAGCATCAAAAGTAAAAACATAAGGTTTAGAGAACATTTTATACATGAAGATACAGATTTTACCATAAAATTTATAGAATTAGTGGAACCAACATATTTATATGTGGATACAAACGCATATATATACAGAGAAAGAAAAGGTAGCACAATAACAAGTATAACAAATATTGATATAAGATTTAAATCATTAATGGTAATATATGAATGGTTAATTGAACATAATATGGATAAAAAATATGAATTATTCTTTTTTGATATTATTAAATATAATTTAAAAAATAATGTAACAGAAAAACAGTCTAAAGAAATGGTAAAATTTGGTATTTTTTTAATAAATAGAATGGATTTAAATAAAATAAATTATGATGATATAGACCTTTACTTTTTTACTTATTTCATTGAAAATAAACAAATTCAATTATTATATAAAAACAAAATTGAAATATATAAAAAATTTAAATATAAAGCAGTAGTACCAAATATACATATTTATAAAATTAAACGAGAAATAAAAAGAATAATAAACCAAATAAAGGGAATTTTTGTCAAGAGGAAATAAATGGAAAAATTAAGTGTAGTAGTGCCAGTTTATAATGTATATCCATATTTAAGAGAGTGTTTAAATAGCATAATAAACCAAACATATAAAAATCTAGAAATAATAATTGTTAATGATGCTTCTCCATATAAAGAAGATGATGAAATATGCAGAGAATATGCTTCAAAAGATGAAAGAATAAAGTATATAGTTCATGAAGAAAACAAAGAAATAGGGGGGGGCGAAACACTGGTTTAAAAAATGCCACAGGAAAATATATTACATTTGTAGATAGTGATGATTATTTATGTGATATGAATGCATATGAAGAATGTATTAAATGTATGGAAAATGATAACGACATAGATATAGTTAATTTTGATATTTATGAAGAAGAAGCAAACAATAGAACATATATTCAGACATGTCATGAAAAATATATTACAGATTATGATATAGTGCTTGATAAATTACCAATGGTATCTCTATGGAATAAAATAATAAAACTAAATATATTACTTAATAATAAAATTTATTTTAAAGAAAATTCAAAATTTGAAGATACAGAGTTTTGGTATAGGTTAAATGTATTGCTGGATTTAAAATTATTATACATACAAAAACCATTTTATGTATATAGACAACATGAGCAATCAATGTCAAAAACATATGACAATAAATACTTACAACAATATAATGTACTATATGATTTATATGAATGTATTAAGAAAAATTTAATGATAAAATATGCAAAATTAGATAGAGAATTATTAGAACAAAGACCAAAAGATTTTAAAGAACAATTTATACAGTCTAATATAGAATATATAAAAAAAATAAATATAACAGGCGAAGATGTAAAAAAATATTTAGATTTTACATTTTTCAGTTCATATATAGAAGATGAGTACATAAGAAAATTATATATGGAAAGTATAAACGACTATAAAAAAATAGATTATAAAATAATAAATCCAAATAAAATTGCATATAAAATAAAAAGGGAAATTGGTAGAATATTTAAACAAATAAAGAAAAAATAAAAATGTTTTTTTGATAATACTACCATAATATTATATTGGAAATTTTTTAGTATTACTAATATATAATTTAGATAATATAATATTTTAATAAATAAAAGAAATAATAAAGAATAGTAGTAGACTAAATGTATTCATCATTTAAATAAAAATCACAATGCACTATAAAATAATTTGATTTACAAACAAAATAGTATAGTATAATATAAAATTTAAATTAAAGAAAATAATATAAGGTAAACATATGAAAAATTGCTATATTATTAATTTAGAAAGCCATGGGGATAACCGTGGTAGCCTAATAGCATTAGAAAAAGAACATAATGTGCCATTTGATATAAAGCGAGTATATTATATATATGATACAAAACGTGGAGTGCCTAGAGGGTTTCATGCACATAAGGAACTTGAACAATTATTAATATGTGTTAGTGGTTCATGTAAAATAAAAATAGATAATGGAAAAGAGCAAGAAATATACGAATTAAATACTCCAGAAATAGCGCTTTATGTTGGTAAAATGTTATGGAGAGAAATGTTTGATTTTTCTCAAGGGTGTGTTTTGATGGTTATAGCTAGTGAATATTATAATAATGAAGAATATATAAGAGATTATAAAGAATTTTTAAAATTAGTATAAGGTGGTATAATGGGGTTAAAAAATTTTTTAAACAATATACGGTATTTATTTAGATACAATATAAAAGAAATAAATAATCAGGTAACAAATTCCATAAAAAAACAAAATATAGATGATATAATTTCAATTTTACCTTATATTAAAATAGATGATAGTAAAATAAAAAAACCAAAAATAATTAATGTTGAAGAAACAATAGATAAGTTAATAAAAACAAAAAAAAGTATGGCAAGACTTGGAGATGGAGAGTTTACTCTGATAAATGGAGAAAGTCTTCCTTTTCAAAAATATAATAAATTATTAGCTAAAAGATTATTAGATATACTACAAAATAAAAATAACAATATATACGTGGGAATATCAAGTATATATTATACAATCGAGCTAGAAAAATATAACAAGTTAATTTATGAATTTCTATATATATTTACAACAAGAATGAGAGATTTTTTAAATGATAAAATTAATTATAAAAATGAATATATAAGTGCTGAAATAACACAGCTATATCAAATTTATAAAGATTATGATTTTTTAAGTTATTTTGAAAAAATAAAAAAAATATGGGATAATGAAGAAGTTGTTATAGTATGTGGAAAAACTATTTTTGATAAAATAGATTATAATATTTTTGAGAATACAAAAAATATAACATATGAATATGCACCATCAAAAAATGCTTATGATGAATATGATAATATACTAAAATCATGTAAAAAGTATCCAAAAAATAAGCTATTTATAATAATTTTAGGTCCAACGGCAACAGTATTAGCATATGATTTGTCTGAGCTTGGTTATAGAGCCTTAGATTTTGGGCATATTGCAAAAGATTATGATTACTATATGAAAAATATAGAAAGAGATAGAGAATCAATATCAACATTTTTTAAGCCTGATTAGATATGGAGAATTTTTTATGTTTATTCATAAATTATCTGATGTTCAAAGTAAAAATATAGGTAAAGACACAAAAGTATGGCAGTATTGCGTAATATTAGAAAATGCAATAATAGGTGAAAACTGTAATATATGTGCATATGTATTAATTGAAAATGATGTAGTTATTGGCAATAATGTAACCATTAAAAGTGGTGTTCAATTATGGGACGGGTTAGTGGTGGAAGATAATGTATTTATTGGTCCTAATGTAACTTTTACTAACGACTTATACCCACGTTCAAAAAAATATCCAGAAAAATTTTTAAAAACAGTAATAAAGAAAGGAGCCTCAATCGGTGCAAATGTTACAATAATTCCAGGAGTAGTAATAGGAGAAAACGCCATGATAGCAGCAGGAAGTATTGTAACCAAAAATGTTCCTGGTAATTATTTATATAAAAATAAAATAACAGTAGAAATGAGAGAGATAAAATGATTAAATTTTTAGATTTACACAAAATTAATGAAAGATATAGAGAAGAAATAGACAATAGCATAAAAAGGATATTAGATAGTGGATGGTATCTTTTAGGAAAAGAAAACGAAGAATTTACTAAAAATTTTGCAGAGTTTTGTGGAAGCAAATATGCAGTAGGTGTTGCAAATGGGTTAGATGCTTTAAAGCTATCAATTATGGCTTTAGGTTTTGGTGAAGGTGATGAAATAATTGTTCCGTCAAATACATATATTGCATCTATTTTAGCAATATCTCAATGTGGTTGTAAACCAATACTTGTGGAGCCAGATATTAATACATATAATATAGACCCATTAAAAATAGAAGAAAGAATAACTAAAAATACAAAGGCTATATTAGTGGTTCACTTATACGGCCAAACAGCAGATATTACTTCCATTAAAAAAATAGCAGATAAGTATAATTTAAAAATTTTAGAAGATTCAGCACAAGCTCATGGAGCAAAACACAAAGGAATAAAAGCCGGTAATTTGGGAGATATTTCAGGGTTTTCATTTTATCCAGGAAAAAACTTAGGGTGTTTAGGAGATGGTGGAGCTGTTACAACTAATAACGAAGAATTATATTTAAAAGTAAAAGCACTATCAAACTATGGTTCACACAAAAAATATGAAAATTTATATATAGGTTTAAATTCTAGGCTTGATGAAATACAGGCAGCCATCTTAAATATAAAATTAAAAACCTTAGAAGAAGATAATACTTACAGAAGAAAAATAGCAAAATACTATATAGATAATATAAAAAATGAAAAAATAATTATGCCTAACTATAATGAAGAACATGTATATCATATATTTGCTATTAGGACAGACAATAGAGAAAAATTACAAAACTACTTAAAAGAAAATAATGTGGAAACACTTATTCATTACCCAATACCGCCACACAAACAAGAATGTTATAAAGGAATGTTAGGGGAAAGTTACCCAATAAGCGAAAAAATACATAGTGAAATATTAAGCCTGCCTATTTCACCAGTTATGGAAATGGAAGAAGTAGAAAAAATAGTAGAATTATTAAATAAAAAAATCTAATAAAAAAATTATATTAAAAATAAATGAAATTATAAATAAAATAATTATAAAATTCCTTTTTTTTCTAAGCTTACTAATTTTTTTATTTTCATTATTGTTTTGCTGTAAAGCATTAAGTTTATTTGCTTGATTAATTAAATCAGAAAATTCAAAATTATATAGGTTATATAAAATATCTTGATTATATTCTTGATTATAATAGTTAATCAAAGAATGATAACCCCATACAGCAGTATTATAATCATAACCATTAATAGCAATAAGTGAAATAAAAAATGGTATAGTTTGTTCAGTAGGTTCACCAACTTCATTATATATATGGTGATTAGGAAAAATTGCTTTTAATAAATCTACGGATTTAA
>CALADT010000072.1 GCA_937890655.1 uncultured Mucispirillum sp.
GTTTTGCAGATGACTATATAAAAACTATTAAAAGAAATCCAGAAGGGATGCACGGTAAAACAAAACTTGTATATGAAATATTAATTTCTACTATTGTGGTTTACCTTTTAATAAAACTAGATAACAGTGGTAAAGTAACAGCTATTACTTTACCATTTTTGAAAAACTTTGTTATAGATATAAGCTGGTTTTATATTCCATTTGCTGTATTTGTTATTGTAGGCACAAGTAACGCAGTTAATTTAACTGACGGTTTAGACGGGCTTGTAACTGTGCCTGCTATTACTTCTTTTGCAGTGTATGGTTTATTTGCATATATTATGAGTAATTACACTTTTACTAACTATTTATATCTTCCACATTTACCAGAAACGGGAGAACTTGCAGTATTTTGTGGAGCTATGTTTGGTGCAGGGTTAGGGTTTTTATGGTTTAATACATTCCCTGCTACAATATTTATGGGTGATGTAGGTAGTTTATCCATAGGTGGTTCACTTGGTTTAATAGCATGTATGGTAAAACAAGAAGTGTTACTTGTAATTGTAGGTGGCTTATTTGTTGTGGAAGCATTATCTGTAATATTACAGGTTGGTTATTTTAAAATAACACATGGTAAAAGGCTTTTTAGAATGGCACCACTTCATCACCATTATGAACTAAAGGGTTGGAGTGAACCAAAGATTATAATACGGTTTTGGATAATATCGTTTATCCTAGCTATACTTGCTATTAGCACATTAAAATTAAGGTAGTAGAAATGAAAGCAGCCATTATAGGTTATGGAAAAAGTGGTGCAGCTGCGAAAAAGCTGCTTTTAATGAAAGGCTATGAAGAAATTCATATATTTGATGATAATTCAGAAGAATATAAAAATATTGCTGAATTTAAAAATGAATATGATGAAGTAGTGGTAAGCCCTGGGATTGATTTAAGTAAACATAAAAATATATGTGGTAATATTACAAGTGAAATAGAACTAGCATATAATAAAATGAATAAAAATGCAGAAATTATTGGTATTACAGGCACAAATGGGAAATCAACTACAACCCATTTAACAGCACAGATTATTAATAATGCAGGTATAAAAGCTAAAGCATGTGGCAATATTGGTTATCCTTTTGCAACTGCATGCCTTGAAGAAAATGTAAATGTATTTGTAATAGAGCTTTCTAGCTTTCAAATAGAGCTTTTAAAAATGTTTAAAATGAAAGCCGGTTGTATTATTAACGTTACTCAAGACCATTTAGATAGATATAATACAATGGATAACTATTATAATGCAAAACTTAAAATGCTTAATTTTATAGATAAAAAAGGGCTATTTGTAACAAATACTGATACGGTAATTATAAACCAATCAATACTTTATGGTTTTCAAGCAAGGTATATTGATGATAATTTTAAAAGTTACCCAGTTTTGGAAAATAATATATTAAATTTTGGTAAATTTTTTGTAGATTTATCAAAATACAAGCTATTTGGAAAA
>CALADT010000073.1 GCA_937890655.1 uncultured Mucispirillum sp.
CGCCCCTATAATAAACATGTTTTAAATCCACTGCTGTTCCAGGAATATAATCCACTATTGTGTTATAATCTGGGTGTAGTAAAATACAAAATTCTTCTTTTTTTGTATTAGGTAAGATTTTTGTTTTATAATAAACATGGTTTTTATCTGCTGCATAATTTGTAAAAATAGAGTTATTTGCTGTTTCAACTGTTAATGTTTTAAATGTATCTGCATCTGCTTCTGGTATTAAGTAGGAGCTATAATAGATTTTATTTTTTAACCTTTTAAAAGGGCCACCTAACTCTATAATATCAGTATCATTTAAAGTATTAGCTGTGCCAGTAATATTGCTATCAAAAAGAGATATTACAGATTTAAAATCACCTTCTTTTATTATTTTATCTTTAAAAAATAGGTATTTTCCATCAGAACCATAGCCAAAATCTAATATTTGGAATGTAGCAGGGTCAGCATCTATTTTATCAGTATAATAAAATACAGATTTTTTGTCTTTTAAATAACCACAAAAGTTTTCATATTCTATATCTACTTCAGCACCATTTAGCCCTTGAATAATTTTGCCTTTAAAATATACATTTATATTATCAGTTGCTAAACGAGAACGGATTCTTAAACCAATAGGGTTTACATTGTTTAATAAAGTAATATTTTTATTATCACAATAATATGCTTTAGACTTATCTGCTATATAGTATTCGTTTAATACTCTAACATCATTTGAGTTTAAATCTTTTAATAGTGTTGTAATATAGTAAACACCATTTTTATCTTTAAAAAAGTTTTTACCTATGGAGATAATGGTTTCATTATCCATATAATCAATAATTTCACCATCAAGATAAACACAAACATTATCTTTTGCTAAAAATATACCTGTATTGTATGATACATCACCAACAGTATTAAAAGCCATAGGGTCGCTATTTTCAAGTATTTTACCATTATGAAATACATACGTATTATCAGTAGCATAACCTTTAGCCTGTTTAAATGTTCTAAAATTACAACTTAAATCACAAATTTTTTCGCCTTTATAATATGCACTAGTTTTATCTTTAGCATAACCCCAGTTTAATACAAAAAAGCTATCTTTATCAGCATTAAGGATTGTTTTTTCTTTATAATAAATATTATTTTTATCCATACCATAGCCCATACCAAGTGAGATAAATGATAATGGGTCAGCATTGTTTAATATATTACCTTTATCTGTTAATACATGTGTGCCATCAGTTTTAAATTTAGAATCATTTGTAATAACAGCATGTTGAGAAGGGGAGGAAAACATAATAATATCTTCTAAATCAGTTTCCAACCTTTTAGTAATCATTGTAGTAAAAACTTCGTATATATGTTTATCAAGATAAGTTTCCAAAACATTATCACCAAGTAACATATCGTAAGTAAGCCTATATATATGTGGAATTACTATATCTTTTGCAATAATTTTTATTATTTTAGCAGTATCTTGAGTAAATTCTATTGCATAATGAGCATTATTAAATGATTTATTACTAAGAATACATAAATCAGGAATATTATTATTTTTATATGATGATATACTTAAAAGCATGGCTATATTAAATACTGCCATATTAAAACCATTATATCTATTAATTTCAAAAGCAAAATCAAGAGTGTTACTAAAATGGTTGTAATAAAGTATTAATAACTCTTTATCAAAAGAAAGCATCATTTCAGAAAGCTCGTTTGCAAAAAAATTAGCAATAGAGCTAAAAGGTGCTTTTATGGAACCCCCCAATAATATACTAACAAAATTATCAGAAGTATCACAGTTATAAATTTCAGCATTTGAAATAAATTTGGCTGAAGAATTAAGCCATTTTTTATAATCTTCTTCTGTAATATGAATCTTTGCAGTTATAATCCAGTTATTATCCATAAAATTTACTCCCTTTATTAATATTATAATATAATTTAAAATATTTCAATAAGTTTATGTATTTTGTGTGTTTTTTGTAGGTAAATAAATTAAAAAAGCTTGCAGATATCAAGGAATTAAGTATAGTATTGCATAACTTATAGATTAAGAGGTATAACATGAAAGGATTGATTTTCGTAATATCGGCAGTTTTTTTATTTTCTGCATGCTCACAAAATACTAATAGGCAGGATTTTGAGATTTCAACTAATACTGCTCAAGTTTCTATTACTCCAGAACAAGCATCAGCTGGTATGAAAGTAACAGAACCTGTTGAATTATTATCTGAAATAGAAAAAATATATTCTGGTATTCAAATTGAAGCTGTGAACAAAAAAAATAATAATAAGATAAATGTTTTTGTTCCATTTAATGAAACTGTTAAAATAGGCGATACAGGTTTGTCAATTTATACAAAATCATATTTTACTGATTTTACTATTAATGCTGGTGGTGTTAAAAATGTTAGCATGGTTGAAAAAAACCCTGGTGCAAAAGTTACTATCACAAATAATGGTAAAGAAGTATTTGATGGTTGGCTTTTCCAAAATTTCCCAGAAATGCATCCATTTGAACATCCTGAATGGAAAATTATTATGTTAAATGGTGTTAAAAAGTAATTAAAGTTATTATTTTTTATTATAATAAAATAGACCAGAGTTTAAAAAAGCTCTGGTTTTTTTTATTTATTTTTTTAAATCTTCTTGACGGATTATGTATAAAGTAATACTTTATAAGTATAAAGAAGTGGAGGGAACTTATTTTATGGAGCAGTATTATGAAAATATGGAATTACTAAATTCTGTAACGATTCTTTATTTTAATTATAACAAACCTATTTCAAAGGATGATGAATTAAAAAATATTCTTGAAAAATATACTAAAAATTTAAT
Source organism: uncultured Mucispirillum sp. (assembly GCA_937890655.1). Classification (GTDB taxonomy): domain Bacteria; phylum Chrysiogenota; class Deferribacteres; order Deferribacterales; family Mucispirillaceae; genus Mucispirillum. The sequence goes on from CALADT010000073.1 coordinate 2,839, forward strand.
TACTGCATCAACTATTGATGAAGCAAAATCAAAAATTACAGGTCATGATATTGATATTTTAATAACAGACTTTAGTTTAACAGATAAGGAAAGTGTGGAATTTCCTTTATTTATACGCAGGCAAAATCCGTCTTGCTCTATTATTATTTATACAGATAAAAATGATGCTGATCACATGCTTGAAGCTATTGACCTTAAAGTGGATAAGTATTTAATAAAACCTTGTAGTAATAAAGAAATTGTTAAAGTTGTTTTAAATGCTGCTGAATATTGCTTTACATTGAAATCTTTATATTCTAATAAAGTGGATAATACTACACATTTAGATACATCAGCATATGATACATTAAGCCAATCTATTGATGAATTACGTATAGTTATATCAAAAATAGCACCACAAAATTGTATGGAAGCTATGCCTGTTATACATTCACTAAAGAATATTATTGAAAATTTAAAGTTATTGCTTAAATCAAGTTATTAGGCGTATTTTATATTAACATAATATATCTAATGGCATAAAATAATTTAACCATATATGATGTTCATAATATTCAGGATACATATCTGTAAGGGTATTATAAAACTCTTCTGAATGGTTAGGGTGTATTAGGTGAGTTAATTCATGACATATAACACTATCAACTGTTGCAATAGGTGCTAGAATAAGCCTTGTGTTTAATATAATTGTTGGGTTGTTATAAATACACTTGCCCCACATTGTTTTATATATACCTGTTTTAATTTTTTTAATAGTAAGGTTGTTAGTTTTTGCATACATCTCTATACGTGGAGTAAATACGTGTTTACTTTGGTTTATATAAAACTTGTTTAAAATATCTTTATTTAATAGGTTAATACCGGAGTAGATTATTAAATTATTGTTATCAATTTCATAATATTTATTTATGGAAGGTTTTAAAATAAAATCATAATATTTTCCTAAAAGATTTTATCATTTTTAACTTGTAATCTTGTTTTTAATGAGTAGCAGAAGTATGCTTTTTTAGATATTTCTTTATAATGCTTTAATATATAAGCATCAATAGTGCTATTGCTATAATTTTGTGGAACATACAAAATTAAATCACGTTTTTTTCTTGTAAGTTTAAAAGTTTTGTATGCTCCTTTATTAATAATAACAATATTCTTATAATAGTTAATTAAATTTATTTCATCATTTGTAAAAGGAAATAATTGCTCCATTTTATTTTATATATAAGTTTAATGCTTTTTCAAATTCTTCTTTATTAAAA
>CALADT010000074.1 GCA_937890655.1 uncultured Mucispirillum sp.
AAAAAAACTGTTACAAAATTAGATGATGGTTTACTTGTATCTTTTACAGCAGAACAAGGTTCATTAATTATTACAAAATCATATAAACTTTCTAATACAAGTTATTTAATAGATACTAATGTTACAGTAAGCAATACAGGGACTTCTTCATTAAATATTCCTTTAACTGTAAAAATTGGGCCAAAATTAGGAAGTGGTTTTGAAGATAGTATGTATGTTTTTGAAGGTGCTGTTATTACAAACGGCAAAAAAACTTATAGAGTTGCTGAAAAAGATGATGATAAAGAAATGGTGGATAACGCAGTATGGGCTGGTTACACATCAAAATATTTTTTATTTGCAGCAGCAAGTAACGAACTTTTTAAAACAGCAGAAATATCTCCTGAAAATAAGTCTGCTGTTTCATCTATTAAAACAGATTTTATAGTGAACCCATCAAGCAGATATGATGCAAAGTTTACTTTATATGTTGGTCCTAAATATTATGAAGAATTAAAATCATATGGTTTATCTTTACAAAAAAGTATGGATTATGGTTGGTTTTACTTTATAGCTATACCAATGCTTTATATATTAAATTACTTATATGATATTTTCCATAACTACGGTATTGCAATTATTATACTTACAATCATAGTTAAAGTTTTAACATTACCTTTAACACTTAAAAGTATGATATCTATGAAAGAGATGACAAAATTACAACCGGAGATTTTAAAACTTCGTGAAAAATATAAAAACGACCCTGCAAAATTAAACCAATTAACAATGGAGCTTTACAAAGAGCATAAGGTAAACCCATTAAGTGGTTGTTTCCCATTACTTTTACAAATACCAATATTTTTTGCACTTTATAAAGCACTTTTATTATCTCTTGAATTAAAAGGTGCACCATTTATTGGCTGGATTGTGGATTTGTCTGTAAAAGACCCATACTATATAACACCAGTTTTAATGGGTATAGCTATGTTTATACAACAAAAAATGACACCTAGCACAGCAGACCCTATGCAACAAAAAATATTTTTAGCAATGCCTATTATATTTACATTTTTATTTATAAACTTTCAATCAGGGCTTGTGCTTTACTGGTTAACAAACAATATACTTGCTATTATTCAACAGTATATTATAAATAAACGAAAATAATTAGATTAGTGATTATTGATAAGAAATATGAGGTCATATTATGAGAATTTTTGAAGTGGAAGGAGAAAGTGTTGAAGATATTATATCTCAATTTTCAACACAAAAAGATGTAACATCAGATTATATTACATATGAAGTTATTGAACAAGGTTCTAAAGGTTTATTTGGGCTTGGCAAAAAAACTGCAAAAGTGAAAATAAGCTATAACGAAGTGGAACATTTAAAGAAAAAAGGTAAACTTTTATTAAATGAACTCTTAGATAAAGCAGGGTTTAGTGATGCCCATGTTTTAGCAGAAGATAGTAATAACAGAATTATTTTAAATATTGAAACAGAAACACCAGAGCTTTTAATAGGTAAATCAGCACAAACATTAGATTCTATACAGTATATTTTTGATAAAATGATTAACCTAGATGATGATACAGAAACAAGTATTATTGTAGATGTAGGTTATTATAGAAAACGCAGAGTAGAAGAAAATGTGGAAAAAGCTCTTGCTATGGCAGAAAAAGTAAAACGTAGTGGCAGGCCGTTTAAACTTGCCCCAATGTCTAGTATACTTCGTAAAGAAATACATATTGCATTAAAAGGTGTTCAAGGAGTAACAACAATTTCCACAGGGGAAGGCCCACTAAAACAAGTTTCTATTGTTGCTGATAGGCCTCGTGGTGGTAACCGTCGTTATAATAATGGTAATAGAAAATATAATAGACATAAAGAAGATTAATAATGATTACAAAAATATTAGTTTTTGCAGCACTTTTACTAGGTGTATTTTTTCTTTTTAAAAGAAAAAATAATAAAAGTGTTGAAAAAAAAGAAGAAACTGTAAAAGCAGTGGAAATGAAAAAAGATAGTGTATGTGGTTCATATGTGGAAGAAACTACAAAGTATAAAGTAAAACTATATGATAAAATATATTATTTTTGTTCAGAAGAATGTAAACATAAATTTATAGAAGAAAATACTAATAAATAATTTAGTATGAAGGAGCAATAATGTTAACATTATTACTAGGCCTTTTGGTTGGTGTTATAACAGGTTATTTAGGTTTTTTAATATACCCAAGTTATATTCTTTCAAGCCTTACTTTTATAGCAGGTGTGCTTGTTTTTAATTTCCTTGTAGGCCGTTATTTTATGAATAAATTAACAGCAGTATTTAATTCTACTGAAAAAGATATAAAAAGTGGTAAAGCTGATGCTGCCATAGAAAAAATGAAAACAGGTTATAAATACGCTAAATGGCAGTTTTTAGTAAAACAGCAAATAGATTCTCAAATTGGTATAATATTATATGCTAATAAAAGGTTTGATGAAGCACTTCCATATTTAAAAAGGTCATTAAAAGGCAACTATATGGCTATGAGTATGCTTGCAGCTTATTATTATAAACAAAAAGATTATGATAATATGAAAGCAGTAATGGAAAAATCATCAAAAGCTAATAAGAAAGATAGTTTTACACAATGTTTATATGCCTATTTCTTATCTGAAACAGGAGATGTAGATGGTGCTATTGCTGTATTAACAAAAGCAATTAAAAAAATCCCTAGTGATGAAAGGTTACAAAATGCAAGCGACGCGTTAAAAAATAGAAAAAAAATAAAAATGCAGGCATATGGCACATTATGGCTACAACTTCACCTTGCAAAAATGCCAGATGGTGTTAAACAATACCAAACATTAATAGGTAGACAAAAAATTACAAGAAGATAGTATTATGCTTGAAGATGTTCAAAGTTCCCACGATACAAGAAATATTGATATAGACCAAGTTGGTATTAAAGATATTATATATCCTATATCATTACTTGATAAAAATAAAGGTATTCAAAATACTACTGCAAAAATTGCTATGAGTGTCCAATTACCACACCAGTATAAAGGCACTCATATGTCAAGATTTGTGGAAATATTAAATAAATATAAAGATAATATGGATATCCATAATGTAGGAGCAATATTACAGGAAATGAGAGAAAGACTTTCTTCTCACACTTCTTTTATATCTTTAAAATTTCCATATTTTATTTCAAAATCTGCACCTGTTTCCAAATTATCAGCTTTAATGGATTACCAGTGTGAGTTTTCAGGTAGCTGTTCAGAAAAAGGGCTTGATTTTACTTTAACAGTAAAAGTCCCTGTTCAGTCTTTATGCCCTTGTTCTAAAGAAATCTCTGAATATGGAGCCCATAACCAAAGAAGTATAGCATCTATTTCTGTTAAATATAAAGAAGTTGTATGGATAGAAGATTTAATAGAAATTGCAGAATCTTCTGCTAGTTCTGCAATATATTCTCTTTTAAAAAGGGAAGATGAAAAATATGTAACAGAATATGCTTACGATAATCCAGCATTTGTAGAAGATATTGTTCGTAATTTATCAGAAAAACTAATGAATGATAACAGAATAACATGGTTTTTAGTGGAATGCGAAAATATGGAATCTATACATAACCATAACGCATGGGCTAAAATAGAAAGAACAAAATAAATGGTTATTTATAATTAATTTATTTTATTATAAGTTATTAAAATGATTTATAGTTAATAAGGTAATAATAAATATAAAATATAAGTTTTATTTATTATTTTATATAATAATAAATTATAATATTTATTGGTTGTTTATTATATAATTTGAACCTTATTTCTAGGGGTTTATTTAAGCAATAATAAAATACAACTAGGGTAATATCGCAATATAGTGTTATTAAATAAACAAACTTTTTAAATGCTTATATTTATTTTACATAAAATATTATATAATTTATTACTATCTTATTTCAAAGCGTTCATCAGCATTTAATTCCATATCAAAGGCTGGAATAAGTTCATCATCAATACTTTCGCTTATATTTTTACCTTCTAATATTAAACCACTAACTGTAATACTCATATTTATAAATTTATTGTATAATTCATCTCGCTCTTTACTATCTTCATAATTATCAAATATTTCCCATATAGCTCTATTTATTCTGCTATAATCTGCAAGTTGTGTATAGTTTATATAAATTGCGTCATCATCATTAAAAGATAACATCATATGTTCTGGAAAGTTAATATTATCAAATACATTAGAAGCAAATATTTCAGGTATAAAGATTATAGCTTCTATACATAAAGTAAAATCATCAACTTTTTCATTAAGTAATTCTAAAAGATTAAATAAACTATCTTCTTGGTGCTCCATACTCATTTCTTCTAAATCAGTTTTATGGACTATGTTACAAATAGTTTTAAGGTTATTTCTTAATTCAATATAGCCTTCTTTATCAACATATTTATATGGAAGTCGTGTATCTTCCTGCTGAGTGATTATAAAGTATTGTTTTATGGCAAAGAAATTAGATGAAAAGTTACTTTCTTCAATAAGTTCATCTATTATATCACTTAATTCGCTTATATAAATATCATCTATACGGCATTCTGATATAACTTTACCAGCAAATTTTGCAACATAAATTTTTACACATACCATTTTTTGGTTACCAAGATATTCTTTTAATTTATCTTTTATAATGTTCCAAAAATAAAGTTCGTCCACATGTCTATCAATATCTTCATCGTTAGATATAAGTGGTGTATTATAATAAATATCCCAGTTATGGTTATGATTATTGAAAGTTGAGGAGTAGAGTATATGTTTATCCTGCCTTTTTGCAAGAGTATTATCCACAGCCTGCAATAAAGATGATGCAAAAATACTAACAGCCATATAAACAGCTTCTTTTAAGTTATCACCAGCACCAAAGGATTCTTCTTTTATGCCGTAATCAAATAATGGGCAAGTAATAATCCATTCTATATCTATTTTATCATTACTAAATGATGTAACAACAGGTTTTATTATAAGCATCCACTCAGGAACATATAGTGTTTTATCTGTAACAATATCATCTTCTGATAAATTTTTGTGGAGTAGGTTATAAAGAATAAAATCAATAATAATATTTTCATCAACATTACTACCGTCGCCAAACTGAACACTAATTTCTTTTGATTTTATAATGTCTTCGCATTCCCCTATGAAATATCCAAGATTAAAATCACGCCATTTTGCCACTTCTTCTTTTGTTCTAGGGATTAAATCCACTGTTTTATTAAAATGTTCTAAGGCTTCTTCTTCTCTATCTGTATAAAAATAACCATAACCTATTCTATAATGCCATAAGGGGTCATTTTTGCCTTGTTTTTCCACAGATTTTAAAAGCTCAATACCTTTTAATATATTTGAAAAATCTTCTTTTAATGATGATGGGACATTATTATAAGCCCTAGCTAATAAACAAGTAAGGTTATAATCCAATGTGGACGGGTAATTTTCAAGAATATCAATGATTTCTTGATGTTTTCCATCCTTATGGAGCTGTTCTATTTTATTAATTATATCCATTTATTTTAAAAACTGCCTAAAATGTTCGTTGTAATGAGAAATATACCTATTTAAAGCATCTGTTATGCCGTTTTCATATGTATGTCCGTTGCCTTCCACAGAAAATTTATCTGTTTTATTATCTGGAAGTATTGTTTTGAACTCAACTCTAGCACCATTTCTACGTAAGTCAAAAATATCTATTAATACTTTTGTTTTATATTTAGGGAAAATAACTTCCACATGGTTATCGTGAATATTTTCAATAGATAAATCTTTATCTTTAGATGCTTCTTCTAATGTTGTAAAAATCATAGCCAATGCTCTATCATGTAAACATTCTTTACAATAATTAACAAAGTGCTGTAAGTTTACATATTCTGATATATCGTTATCTTTTTTACAAATTCTATTTACTTTCTCAAAATATTCAATGGCATATTCTTCTAAAGCAGAGTTAAAATAAGTTCTACCTATTAAATAAAGCCACCTTATATCGTTTTCGCCTTGGTCTTGAATTTTTTGTAATATTTTTAATGTTTTATGGTTATATTCATGTTCATCATCATAATAATCACTTAATTCACTATATGCTGAAGCAAGTAAAAAAAGTAAATGATAATCTTTCTTTTCTTCAGGAAGTGATTCAACGATAGAAACAACTTCCTCAAAATCCCCTTCGTTAAATAGGTTGTTGACTTGAGCTAATAATTTCATATCTGACATAAAAAACCTTATAAATAAAATTTTATGCAACATTATATATAAATTATTTAAAAAAGGCAACTTAAAGATTGTATTTTTCAATATTTACCTTTGGCAATAGTTACCAAAGGTAAACATTAGATATATTATGGAGTGAATTTATACTTTAAACTGGTCTACAAGTTTTTTTAAAGCTTCAGTTCTTTCTTGTAAATGTTCTACTGTAATAGAGATTTCATTAACTGCTGCATTACTTTCTTCAATACCACTGGCAATAGCTTGAGTTTTATCTGTTACATTTTGCACAGTGTTATGTTGTGCTCTAAAACCATCCATTAAGTTATTTGTAGAGTGTGCCACATTTTCTACACCACCTACAACAGATTTAAATGATGAAGTGGTTTCTTCAATAACATTTACACCACTTGTTACACTATCTGTTGCAGAGTTCATCTCTTTAGATGCTCGTTCTGATTCCTGCTGTAATGTGGAAATAATCATTTCTATTTCACTGGTTGCTTTTGTAGTTCTTTCTGCAAGTTTTCTAACTTCATCAGCTACCACAGCAAAACCTCTGCCTGCTTCTCCTGCTCTTGCTGCTTCAATAGCTGCATTTAGTGCTAAAAGGTTTGTTTGGTCTGCTATATCATTAATAACTGTTAATATTTCCCCAATTTGTGTGGAACTTTCAAGAAGATTATCAATAGTATTTGATAAGTTTGTGGTATTATTATTAATTTCTAACATTGTGTTTTTAATATGGAATAAAGAATCACTTCCTTTTGTGGTGCTAGTGTTTGTTTCATCAATAACTCTTAATGTGGAAATAAGTTCATTATTAGCAATTTCTGATGTTTCTGAAATATGGTTCATTTCATCTACTATGCTAGAAACTTGTTCTGTTTGGGAGCTAAATGTAGCAGAAAGTTCTTCAATAGTTGCAGCAAGCTGGTTATTGCCTGAAGCCACTTCGTTTGTGGAATATTTTACTTCTTCTACAATATCCTGCACGCTTTTAATAAATGTATTAAAATATTTTGCAAGTTCTGCTATTTCATCATTTGAGTATGCTTGTAATCTGATAGTTAAATCTTTATTACCACTGGTTAAATCAACAGCAGTTTTTACAAAAGAACGTATAGGTTTTATAATTGTGGATTGTGTAACAAATACTGATAAAACAATTATAATAGACATAATAATAAGAATCGTAACAATTATGTAGTTTGTTCTACGTAAAGAATCTTCTGCATATTGAGAGCGGTTTTTTATTAATTCATTAATAGATGTTGATATTTGTTTACTAATATCGCTATATATTGCCATACTTTCTGAACGTTTTGCTGTAATAGATGCACGTTCATTATAACCTTTAAAAACTTCTTGAAATACTTTATTACTTTCCCCAAGCATTTTTAGCATATTATCAAGCACATTAAGTGATGCACGGTTTACAATATTTTCTCGTATAGCAAGTAATTCTTCATGAATATTTTTCATATATACGCCCACTCTTTCAAGCTCTTTTACTTCGCCTGTATATCTTGCTGCAGAAAAAATATCTAAAGCATGGGCAGTATTTACTGCAATATTTGCAACTCTTGAATAGTTTGCAAAATAGTTTAAAGCAACTCTAGGGTCATCAGTATTATTTCTAATAACTTTTGCTGTTGCTGTTCTTAAATCTTCACTGGCATCTAAAAAGGCGTTTGCCTGTTTAATAAGTTCTCTTTCTTTTGGAACAATTTGATGTCGTATATCTATTTGCTGTATTGATGTTTGTAAAAATGTCATAACAGCTGTTTTATACTCTGGAAACCTTGAAGCAATGTCTGGAATTAGTGCTGCTGATTCTTTATTTGAAAGAATTTTTTCCATTTCAAGTAAATGTTTTTCTGCTGCTTTTTCATGGGTTACTATTTTGTCATAATTTTCTTGTGTAGGCCTTACAATATATATATTAAATATACGTCTCATTTCAGCAATTTCACTATTTAATGACACATTTGAATCAAATAAACTAATATATATATGGTTAATATTATATGCTATTTTACCTGCATTTTTTGTGGAATAAAAAGAATATACCCCCATAACAAATGATACAAAAGCAATAATAGCTAATATACCAAAAATCTTTGCTGCAATAGTAATTTTAATTTTACTATTCATAAACTCACCTCAACCCAAATACTTAAATATTGGCTATATTAATTAATGAAAATCTTTACAATACTATATATTATTGTTATGGATGTCAAGGTAAAAATATAGTTTAATGTAAATAAGCTTATTTATATAAAAATATTATGTAAAAAGGCTATTTTACTTTACATTTGACAAGAGTTATTTTTTTATATCACTAATTAGTTTTTTATGATATATAGATATATGAAGTTTAATTTTATATCAAATGGTGCAGAAATGAAGCATAAAAATAACCGACAAATTGACGGCAGGTTTTGGTTTACAAATAATGGTGAGTATTTTGCAGGTAGTGGTAGAATAGAGCTTTTAAAATACATAAGGGAAACAGGTTCCATATCTAAGGCTGCAAAATCTATGAATATGAGTTATAAAGCAGCGTGGGATAGTGTTGATGTTATGAATAAAATGACAGGCAAAACATTAGTTATGCGTGTTAGTGGTGGTAAAAATGGTGGTGGTAGTATTTTAACAGCAGAAGGGAACTCTTTTGTAGAAAAATATGAAAAATACGCAAAAATGTTTGATTCTATTTTAAATATGATAGAAGAAAACCCAGATATAGACGGTATTATTAATAATTTAGAGTTAAAATCCTCTGCTGATAATATGTTTTATGGAAAAGTGTTATCTATTTCTGATGGTGCTGTTTATTCTATGGTGAAAATAGAAGTGAAAGATTTTGAGCTTTATGCTTCTATTTCAAAAAGCAGTATTGAAAAAATGGATTTAAAAGCAGGGGATAGTGTAATATCATTAATTAAATCAAATGATTTAATTTTAAGCCTTGATGATGATTTAACATTAAGCTGTCGTAATCAGTTTAAAGGCACTGTTAATGTGGTAAAAAAAGGTGCAGTAAACAGCGAAGTATATTTAAATATTGCAGATAATTTTAAATTATGCGTTATTGTTACAAATGAAAGTGTGGAAAGCATGGATATAAAATATGGAAAAGAGTTATTAGCTTTATGTAAGGCTTCATCTGTTATTTTAGTTAAAAGGTCATAAATGAATTATAAAGTATTGTTTTGTAGTATATTAGTAGTCTTATTATTTTATAATTATAGTTTAGCAGAAGATATTACTCCTAAACCTTATAAAAAACATAAAATAACAGTAGTTTCAGATAACGATGCCTATTTATTGCCTTTAAGTGATAAATATTATACGGCAGGCCAAAGAATAGGCTATACTTCAAGAGAGTGGGATTTTCATAATGAAGATAACAGCAGTAAAGGTGCGTGGCTTCATAAAATCTCACTTCATCCAGAAAATAATGTAACAAGTTTTAATATTAGTATAAATCAAGAAATATATACCCCAGAAAATAAGTCAGTTAATATTCCAGAAAATGATTACCCCTATGGTGGCAGCCTTTATTTAACATTTGGAGTAAATCAAAGGCGTGATAAATCTCTTGAACGGTTACAATTACAACTAGGTGTCGTTGGTAAATATTCCTTTGCAGAAGATGTTCAAAATGGAATACATAATTCAGTTAATAAAGAGCATAACAGCCCACTTCCATGGATAAACCAAGTAGGGGATGAAGTGCTTATAAATTTCTTATATAGTTATACAGCAAGGTTACGGCTTATAAATTCAAATATTATAAGTATGTATTTGTTACCAACAGCAATGGTTTCTTTAGGCAATGGTGCTACTTATTTAGATGTTAATACAAGGTTGCAAATAGGCTATAATTTAGATACATCATTTGGAGTTCATAAAATTACATATGGTATGGATTCCATTGGAGTAACAAGTGATGATTTTATGATATATTTATATGGTGGAGTAGGGTCAAGGCTTATGGCTAGGAATATATTTGTGCAGGGTAATACTTTTCAAGAACCATATAGACATAAAATTTATCCATTTGTTTTATATTTAGAAGCAGGTTTTTCCATTGGCTATAATGGAGTGGAGCTTTCCTATGGCATAACTCATAAAACAAGGGAATATAAATTCCAACCAAAAGAGCATACATATGCAACTATATATATAAATTTTGCCATATAGTAATTTTGTTTAAAATATATTAATGTTTTAATATTTAAGTAATATGATAATATTATATAAAATATAACATTTATTCAAAAACTACTTATAAATAATCAATTATAAATTTTAAAATGTATAATATAAACACATGTATAAACTATTAATTAAGTAATGGATTTATTTAATTGATAATAGAAGTTTAAAAGATTTAATGAAGTAAAAAAGAGTGCCGAAGGCGGGACTTGAACCCGCACGAGGAAGCCCCACCACCCCCTCAAGATGGCGTGTCTACCAATTCCACCACTTCGGCGTTAGAGATATACTTATATATTATAAAATATCTTTTGTCAAGAGTCTATATATATTATATGTAATTTTTTTATTAACTTGTTTTTTGCAAGTTTTATATAATATTATAAAAATAGGGTAGGTATTGTTTTGATATTCTTTTTTATTAGTAAAGTGTTCTATTACCTATATACAATATTGTTACAAAAGATTATCCATACATATATAATTAATAAAAAAAGCTGGCTTTATTTTAGCCAGCTTTATATATAATATTTAAGTTTTTTTATGATACTTCTTTTTTATTTTTTTTGAATATTCCTTGTAAAATTAAAGCAAGTGCACCGTCCCCTGTAATATTACATGCTGTTCCAAAACTATCCTGCAGGGCAAAAATAGCCATTACAAGTGCCACTGCTGTGGTATCAAAACCTAAAACAGAAATTATTATACCAACAGATGCTGCAACTGTTCCACCAGGAACGCCAGGAGCACCCACTGCAAAAATGCCTAAAAGCACAATAAATATAAGCATAGATGAAAGTTCAGGTAGTGCACCTGTTAATATGTAACTTATACCCATTACAAAAAATGTTTCTGTTAAAACAGAGCCACAAAGGTGGATTGTGGAACCTAAAGGTATTGCAAAATCTACCACATCTTGGTCTAATGCATCAGATTTATTAGCACATTTTAAAGCAATAGGTAAAGTAGCAGCACTAGACATTGTGCCAACTGCTGTAAAATATGCGGGGGCATAATGTTTAAATACTCTCACAGGAGATTTTTTTGATACAATACCACCGATAGTATATAAAAAAGCAAGCCATATAAAGTGACCGGCTAAAACTATTAATATCATTTTAATAAATACAGGTAGTTGGTCTGTTATTTTACCTTGGTTTGTTAGCTCTATAAATGTCGTTAATATAAAAAATGGTAAAATAGGTATAACTACTTTATTTACTAAAAGCATAACTATATTATGTAATTCATTAAATAGTTTTTCAAGCATTACAGATTTTGTATATATAATTGCAAGTCCAAAAGTAATTGCAAAAAATAATGACGTTAATACAGGAAACATAGGTGGAATATTAAGTTCAAATATTAATTTCATAGGCTCTTGTTCTGTAATAGTGCTTACAATATTTAAGTGTGGTATTATTAAATAACCAGCAACCATAGCAAAAGCTGCTGCAAGCACAGAAGAAGTGTAAGCTAATAAAAGCATCGTAGTTAGCATTTTATTAGTATTATTTTTAATACCTGTAATGGCTGGTGTAATAAAGCCTATAATTATTAAAGGCACCATAAAAAATATTACCTGCCCTAAAATGTGCTTAATAGAAAGAACAATCTGCATTAAAACTTCCTGTGTGCTTAAACTTCCTTCTGCTGCATTAGTGCTTGTATTATTAATAAGTATTCCTAAAACAATACCTAAAATAACGGCAGTAATAATTTTTATCAAAAGATAATCTCGTTTTTTTTCTTTCATAAAACTACTCCAAAATATTTTATGTTGCTATATTTATTTCAATATCAATTTGAAACCATTCTAAAATATACTTTAAATCATTTAGCATATTATTTTCAATAGTATTTGCTAAATTTGGCAATTTTTCTTTATATTTATCTGTAATATCGTTTGTTTTATCAAGTATATCAGCAATTATTACATTTAGCTGTCCATATGTATATATATTTGTAGTAATATCCATAATAAATTCTTCTAACATTACACGAAGTTCATCAATTAATGTTACAGGTATCTGTTTACGCTGGTAAAGAGATAAACATAAGTGGTAATCTGTATCAAAAACATTTTTTGCTTCAAATATTCTGCTGTTACTATAATGGATATAAGCAAAAGTAACAAAAGCAGGGTAGCAGTCAAAAAAAGTATTTGTTAAATCCTGTATATATTCTTTATCAATTTCTTCTATATTTATATTTTCTATTTCATAAAAAATATTTTTGCAGCCTAAAAATTCTTCTTGAGCTTGCAAAAAGTCTTTATGTTCAAGGTATGTTCCATCATCTACAATATATTTAGAGTTTTCAATATCGTTAATAATTTTAAGCATATAACCATTACTATTTTCTGCAATTTTAGAAATATATTCATGAAAACCACCAGTAATAAGTAACTGTAAAATAGATTGTAGTAAAAATGTTTCACTTAAATAATCTTTTACTACACCATTTTTTCCTATATTTTTTATTTCTTCTGTATAAGTTGCATAAAGTTCTATCCATAAATCTTCATAATCTCCGTCTTGGCTAGTAATCCCTTTAGGAAATACAATAGGTGCCATACCTTCTGCAATATTTGGTGCTAGTAAAAATAAGTTATGAAATGATTGTTTTAAAGCACTTTGGTTATTTGTTTTATGGTAAATATATGATAAAAGTTGGTAGCATTCAGGCATATTTCTTTTAATAGAAATTGCTTTATTAAGTAACTCTGTTGCTTTTTCAAGGTTTTGCAGCCTAAAATATGTATAGGCTGATAAATATAAAAATTCAGGTAAATATCTACCTTCTTCTGCATATTTTTCCACAAGCTCAAGGGATTTATTAATAAAACCTTTCATATGGTATATTTCAATAACTTTTACAGCATTTAAAAAGTTTACACCGTTATAGTTAATACTATTTACTGCATAAATTATAGTATCAAAATTTTCTTTTTTTAAGTTTTCTTCAATAAATTTATTAATATTTCCTTTTGAAACTTTCGGTTTATATTCTTTATTTAAATTGACTTCTATAATTTTTCTAGCATAAAGCCCAGAATTATCAGTATAAGTAACATTAGAAGATTTTGTGCTATAATATGGGCTTAAAGAAAAGTTAGTTAATTCTTTTGCTATAAACATATTATAAAAACCACTGTCGCCACCTTTATAAATAAACTTATCATCTGATACAATTTCTGGTTCATAAACATTATTACTAATAAAAAGCCCAAAACCGTTACATACTTTTATAGGGTTTGATTTATAAAGTATATTATCTTCAGGAAAAAGTTTATTTATACCTGTGGAAGCTAAATATTCCCATTGGGTTTT
>CALADT010000075.1 GCA_937890655.1 uncultured Mucispirillum sp.
GAAAATTAATATGAAAATCCCTTTTTTATTTGGAATACACTGCCATCAGCCTGCAGAAAATTTTTATCACGTTGTAGACTGGGCAATTAATGAAAGCTATGCACCATTTTTAGAAGTAGCTGTAAAAAACAAAAAATTTAAGTTTTCTGCCCATTATAGTGGCTGGCTTTTAGAATATATTAGAACTCACAGGGAAGATGTATTTAAAAACTTAAAACTTTTAAGTGATGAAGGTAGAATAGAATTTTTTACAGGTGGTTTTTATGAACCTATACTTTCTGCTATTCCAAGTGATGATAGAATTGGGCAAGTAAAAATGCTTAAAAACTAAATAACCATTTTGGGCAAAACCCTGATGGCTTATGGCTTACAGAAAGAGTGTGGGACCCTGCTATTATACCAAATATGGCAGAATTAGGTATTAAAAATATTATAGTAGATGATTACCACTTAATAGCTGCAGGTTTCCCAAAAGAATCACTAACAGGCTATTTTAAAACAGAACAAGACGGCTATGATATGAACTTATTCCCTATTGATATGGGTTTAAGGTATTTAACGCCATTTAAACCCACAGAAGATGTTGTAAAACATATATTAGAAGCAAAAGAGAAAAATGTTAAACTTATTTCCTGCTTTGATGATGGGGAAAAATTTGGTGTATGGCCTAATACATATGAATGGGTTTATAAAAAAGGCTGGTTAAAAGATTTTATAAAAGCTATTGATAAAGAAAAAGAAATAGAATTTATGCATTATAGGGAAGCTGTGGAAAAAATACGTCCTGCTGGGCAAGTTTACTTACCTATTACAAGCTATGAAGAAATGGGCGAATGGTCATTATTTGCAGATTATACAGAAAAATTTGAGGAAGTAAAAAAATTCATAAAATCTTCTGAATATGCAAACTTTCAAGAACAGTTTTTAAAAGGTAGTGTATGGAAAAACTTCCTTGTAAAATACCCTGAAAGTAATAGATTACACAAAAGAACTGTTGATTTATCAGTGAGAAGTAAAAAACATAAAAATAATAAAGAATTCCTTGATTTACTTTATAGAAGCCAATGTAATGACTCTTTATGGCATGGTGTTTTTGGTGGGCTTTATTTACCTAACTTAAGAAATAACGCTTGGACGCCACTTATACAGGCAGAATTAATGTATGAAAAACTAGAAAAAATTAAACTACCTGTTATAGAGCAACCACGAGATATAGATAGAAATGGATATGATGAAGTTTATACTCGTTCAAAAGATTTTAACTGTATTTTTGAATCAAGAGATTTTGGACAGCTTACAGCTATTGAACTAAAAGATAAAAATTTTAATCTTTTAAATGTTATATCTCGTAAAAAAGAGGCGTATCATAGCAAACTATTAAAAAACATTAAAGAAAAAACAGAAAATACTAAAAACGAAACAGCTTCTATACATGATATGGAATACTCCATAACTCAAGAAGAAGCAGATAGAATAATATATGACTGGTATAACAAAAACTGTTTTGTGGACCATTTTATGGATAAATTCCAACTAGATACATATGAAAAATGTAACTTTAGAGAATTTAGTGATTTTGCTAACCAGCCGGCTGATACATGCGAAGTGAAAAATGACAGCATTATTTTTAAAAGAAATGGTGGTTTATATATTGATAATGATATGATTAAAACAAGTATGGAAAAAACATACACTTTAAAAAATAATGCAATAGAATTTAATATTAAGGCAAAAGCCTTAAAAAAAGTTAATTTAGATTATAGCTGTGAATTTAATTTTCATTTTGCAGATGTAAGCCAAATTACTATTAATAATAAAGAATATACTGAAAAAGGTAGCATAAAAACAAAACAATTTGAAATATATGATAAATTTTTAAATAAAAAGATTGCAATTTCATTAGAAAAAGAGATAGAATTAGTATGGTTTACACTCTACACTGTATCACAATCAGAAATGGGTGTAGATTTAACAGTGCAAGGCTTAACAGTTGCACTAGGTATGCCTTTTGAAAAAGACTTAAATTTAAAAGGTTCATTAATTATAGGGTAAGCAAAATGGGTGAATTAAGATATAATCCTGCTACAAAAAAATGGACTATTATTGCTCCAGAACGTGGACAGCATAGAAATGCTTATATTACAAAAGATAAGGTTAATAATATACCATGCCCTTTTTGTGATAAAAATGGTGGTATTAATACAAAATTAAGAAGCCTTTTTACTATTAATATGCAGGAAAGCTCCTCCCCTGCTTTAATTGTTACTCCTAACAAATACCCTGCTATGGGTATTGAAGGTATGCTTATACGAGAAAAGCATGGGTTTTATGATACAGTTTCTTCCATTGGGGCTCATGAAGTTATAATTGATTCTTTTAGACATAATGTTGATGTGGCTAGCTATACAGAAGATGAACTTAATAACCTATTTACTGCTTTTAAAGTCCGAATTGCTGATTTAGAAAAAGATATCCGTTTTAGGTATATTGCAGCTTTTAAAAATATAGGTTATGAGGCAGGGGAAATAATTAACCACCCACATGCTCAAATTATGGCTATGCCTATTATACCAGAACAAGTTAGCAGGCAAATTCATGATGCAGTATCTTACTATAAAACAAAAGAAAGATGTATGTATTGTGATATGATAAAACAAGAAAAACATGAAAAAGCAAGAATAATATTTGAAAACTATGAATTTATAGCTTTTACGCCTTTTGCATCTTCATACCCTTTTGAAATATCCATATTTCCAAAAAAACATGAATGTGCGTATGAAAATTCATCTGAAAGCACCATAAGACAGCTTTCAGATATTACAAAGGAAATATTTACAAGACTATCGCAAGTTTTAGGTAATCCTGCTGTAACAATATCATTAAGGCTTGCCCCTTATGTAAACCAAAGGCCTGATTTTAATAATGAACTTAAATATATTCAGCCCGCATTTCACTGGCATTTAGATATACGCCCTGTGGTAGCTAATTTATCTTTAAGTGAATGGGCTGCTAATATAAGCATTAACCCTGTTAAACCAGAGGATGCAGCGAAACATTTAAGAGAGGTAAATCAGATATGAATATTATTCACATAACATCAGAAGCACTTCCTTTTTCAAGCACTGGCAGTATGGCTGAAACTCTTTTTTGCCTTCCTTTTGCTACAAAACGGGCAGGCCATGAAGTTTCTGTGTTATCTCCGTTATATGCTTCTATTGATATAGCAAAGCATAATATTAAGTCTACTCAGCTTAAAACATGGGTAAATGCTGGGTATGCAGTTTATGAGTTTGAAATTTATGAAACATATTTAAACGATGTTCGCTATATCTTTTTAAAAAATGATGAGTTTTTTAACCGTGCTGGTTTATACGGTATGGGCACATTTGATTATGCAGATAACGATATTCGTTTTGGCACATTTTCACAAGCTGCTTTAAACTTTTTAAAATACCACAATATAGAAGTGGATATAATCCACTGTCATAACTGGCAAACATCACTTGTGCCTGTTTATAAAAAACTTCATTTTGATGATTTAAACTGTAAAGTGGTATTAACAATCCATTCTGTTGATAACCTTGGAGTATTTAATAAGTTTACCATTGAAGCACTTAACCTTCCATGGGAAATTTATAATATGGAAAATATAGAATATTATGATAATATTAGCTTTTTAAAAGGTGGGATTGTATTTGCAGATGCTATTACCACATTAAGCCCTACTTTTGCTCAAGAATTAATTAAAAATGGTGGTGGTATTGGTGTAGAAGAAATCTTTACAAACCATGCAGATAAATTAGAGGGTATATTAAACGGTATATGCTCTATTATGTGGAACCCAAAAGATGATGCTAACCTTCCTGCTACATACTCCATAGAGGATATAAGTGGCAAAAAAGTATGTAAAGAAGAATTATGTAAAGAATTGGAATTAAACCCAGAATACCCACTTGTAGTTTTTATACAAAAAATGCTACCAGAACGTGGGCTTGATTTAATATTAAACGCAGTGGAGGATTTTGCTACAAATAATATTAACATAATTATTTTTGGGCCAAATAATTCAAGCGATTATAACCAAAAATTCCAAGAGATTAAACAAAAGTATAATAATGTAAGAATAATATTTAGCGACCATGCAAATAAAAGCCAAAAAGAATACGCAGCAGCAGATATTGTGCTTATGCCTTCTATGTATGAGCCTTGTGGTATAGGGCAGTTAATTGGTATGCGTTATGGTGCTGTGCCTGTTGTTAGAAAAACAGGTGGTTTATCTGACGGTTCAAAAGAAGCAGTAGAACAAGGTGTAGGGTTTACTTTTGATGAATTTAATTCTGAAGCTATGATGAAAAAAGTATTAAAAGCATGTGAGCTTATAACATCAGATAAACGAGATGAAGTAGTAAAAAAATTATTAGCTATTGACCATTCTTGGCAAAGTGCAACTCAGGAATATATAAAATTATATAATAGATTAATGGAGGGAAAATAGTAATATGAAGTTGGATAAACTTACAAAAAAGGAATTACAAGATTTAGCTACCACAAAAAAAATAAAAGGCAGAAGTAAAATGGGTAAAGAGGAGTTAATAAAAGCACTTGAGCCGTTTTATATAGAACCGGCCCCTGCCCGTGATGCTTTAGAAGCTGAAGCAAAAAAAGAACAAAATGTAGGCTACACTTATGTGGAAGAAAAATCACCTATAAAAATTAAGCGTGATGAATACCCTATTCCACCTTATTATAATAAAGATACTATCGCTTTTATGCCTGTTGACCCTTCTAAAGAGTATGTATATTGGGAAATAAGTGATTATACACTTAATAGATTTAAAAGCGAATTAAGGCTGCCTGAAACAAAAATTGTTTTAAAAATATTTTCTAGTATTGATAATTATACTTCAGAAGCAGCATCTGTTACTGTTGATAAAATCGGTAACTGGTTTTTTAATATCTATGCTCCTGACACTTTATTATGGTCTGAAATTGGCCTTATTGATTCTAACGGCGCTTTTCATGCCATATTAAAATCAAATAAAGTGCGTATGCCTTCTGACAAAGTTTCTGATATAGTAGACCAAGAAACATGGATGACTATCGGTGGCAATTTAGATAAACTTTACGAACTTTCAGGTGTAGGGTTAAAAAGCAGTGTTACTATTAATACTGAGATTGTAAAACATATATCACAACACATAGGTTCTTCTGGTGTGTTGAAGGATAAATAATTATGAAACAAGGTTACTGGATGTTGGTGCTGCATGCACATCTCCCATTTGTAAAGCACCCAGATTACGATTATTTTTTGGAAGAAAACTGGTTATTTGAAGCAATTACAGAAACATATCTGCCATTACTTTTGAATTTAAAAAAGTTAGAATCAGAAAATGTTCATTTTAGATTAACTTCATCGGTTACTCCACCTCTTGCTGAAATGCTTGCTGATTATAATTTACGTGATAAATATGTAAAATATTTAGACAGAAGTATTGAACTTGTAGGTAAAGAGTTAGTAAGAACAAAAGATGATGTTAACTTTAAACCTGTTGTGGAAATGTATAGGGACCGTTTAAATACATTAAAAGGGTTCTTATTAAACGATTTAGACGGTAGTGTATTAAACGGATATAAATATTTTCAAGATAAAGGTAATTTAGAAATTATTACATGTGGAGCAACCCACGGTTATTTACCTTTTATGACAAATGAAAAAGCAGTCCGTGCACAGTTAGAAGTGGCAGCACAAACCCATGAAAAACATTTTGGCAGACGCCCACAAGGTATATGGTTACCAGAATGTGCATATTATGCAGGGCTTGAAACCCACTTAGAAAACGCAGGAATACGCTATTTCTTTGTGGATACTCATGGTATATTATACTCTAAACCTCGTCCACGATACGGCACATATGCACCGGTTTATACAAAAAATGGTGTAGCTGCTTTTGGTAGAGATTATTTTTCATCTAAACAAGTGTGGAGCTCTAAAGAAGGCTACCCTGGGGATTTATATTACAGGGACTTTTACCGTGATGTAGGTTATGATTTAGACTATGATTATATTTCCCCATATATTTGCCCTGACGGCACAAGGGTATTTACAGGCTTAAAATATCATAGAATAACAGGAGATTCTGAATATAAAGAAGTTTACCAACCTGATATTGCATACAGTAAAACCATAGACCATGCAAAACATTTTGTTCACGGTAGAGAAGAACAAATTAATGAAGTTGGTGATATAATTGATAGAAAACCACTTATTATTTCTCCATATGATGCAGAGTTATATGGCCATTGGTGGTTTGAAGGCCCTGATTTTCTAATGAATGTATTTAGGGAAATGAATAAATCACAGTCTGTAAAAGCTGTAACAGCATTGGAATATTTAGGGGAATACCCTACTAACCAAGTTGTAGATGTAAACTCTTCTTCATGGGGTGACGAAGGTTACTATAAAGTATGGCTTAATGCTGGTAACGACTGGATATATCGTCATTTACATTTTATGGCAGATAATATGTCATATTTGGCATATAAATATAAAGACGGCACAGATTCCATTAAAACAAGGTGTTTAAATCAGTTATTAAGGGAGCTTTTATTATGTCAAGCAAGCGACTGGGCTTTTTTAATAACAACAGGCACAGCAACAGAATATTCTACTGAAAGAACAAAAGAACATATATATAATTTTATGAAATTATATGGAATGCTGGAAGACAGCAGAATAGATATGGGTTATTTAGAATGGCTTGAAAGTAAAAACTCTATCTTTCAAGGTGTTGATTATAGAATATTTGCTTAATTTTTTGGGAAGATTTAATCTTCCCAAAAAAAATGTCTAAATATAGGTAATTAGTTATGAAATTTTCATTTAATAATAAGGATAATTTTTTTAAGGATTATAACCAAGCCTATGTATCTCCTCCTAAAAAAATACCTTTATTTATACGCATAGGTGGTTTTATATCACAAAAAATAGTAAAAAAAGAAATAATGATACCAAAACTTTTAGCATGGTATCCTAAAACGGCTTTTTCTTCTGCTATATTAGAAAGCCTTGTGGCTCATGATGATAAAGAAATAAATAAACGTATGCTAAAAATAATAAGAGTTCAAGTTTCAAGTATGATAGCCTGCCCTTTTTGTATAGATATGAACGCTTTTGAATATGATAAAGCAGGCCTAACAAAAGAAGAAATAGAAGCCATAAGAGATGGTAACTATAATTATACATCCTTTTCAGATAAGGAAAAAATTATAATGGAATATCTGGCTATGGTAACAAATACACCAGTAATAATCACAAAAGATATGGTAGATAAACTCCATAATAACTTTACAGAAAGGGGTATAGTAATAATTAATTCCACAGTAGCACAGGTTAATTATTGGGCAAGACTTATAAGGGGACTTGGTATTCCTGTTGCTGGCTTTGGGGATATTTGTAAAATTGAAAAAGAATAATAGTAATATATTACATAATTTTTGCTTTAATAACTTATTAAAAGTAAATATATTTGCTTTTTAAAGACGTCTACCCTATTAAAATTTTTACTATAGGTTTAGAATAGATATAGTTTTGACGTGGTTATTTTGTGTTATTTTAATAAGATTTGATGTTAAAGATAAATAGCTTTATATTTTATGAAAATAATTTATATATTTGTTATGGTTATGTAGTTTTATTATGTAGTTTTAATATGTATTCTGCTTATTATTATTTAAAATTATTCTTAATCTTTAATATTAGAAAGTAATATGGTTAGATATTTTAGTTTATAAAAAATAAATGTAGAGTAAATAATAATAGCTTTCTTATAAAATATTTATAAGGCTATATTTTTTTGGGGGTATATGGGGCGAGCGGTTTTCAGTGAGAACACTTTTTCCCTAGCGAGTAGTGTAGGAAATAAAAAAAATGGTATAAAAAAAAGACCCTGTTAGAAACCAAATAAGTCAGCCCTAACAGAGTCATTATTTTATAATATTATGTAACTAGAATTCTTTAAAACTAGAAAGATAATGTAGCAACAGCACCTGCTAATACTTCATAGCCTTCTTTGTTACCTGCTTTATCCTGCATTAAGTCATAATATGCAACTTCTGGAGTAATTGAGAACCAGTCGTTGATTTGAATAGCACAGTTTAAATATGCACCTAAGCTATCATCAATATGGTCATAACCGTCACCAAAGTTAAGAGTATAACCAACACCTATAGCTGGAGTGTATTTTTCAGCAAATGTATGACCAATACCTATTGCAACACCTGCAGACTGAACATTTTCATTATCTACTGTAATTGTTCTTGTTAATTTTTGTAAATCATTTTTAACAACTAATGTATGAGATACAGTTCCTACTGCGTCCATTAAATCTAAGTTATTACCATACCAACCAGTAAATTGTAAGAAAGATGCACCAAAGTTAGCTTGGCCACCAAAACCTACATTGTAAGAATGAAGAACTAAATCATCAGCATTTTTGATATTCATATTAGCTAGTTCACGATAGTCTGCACTGTCAAATTTATCTTGGAATAAGTAAGCACCATAAGCACCAAATACTTTAAATTCTAATGCTTCACTTGCATAAGTGTATGCTAATTCAACACGTGGTAACATTTGAAATGGTTGATAAGCATTAATTTTTATTGGCTCACTTTCTGGATTCATAACAACACTATCTTTAATGTTTAACTGATAACCTGTATCAGTGCCATTTGAATAACCAAGATTTGGTAATACAACAGCTAATTCAAATCCTTTAATACCATAACGTATTTGAAGTCTTCTCTTATCTGCTAATGTACCAAAATCGTTTAATGACCCGAAGTCATAAGTTACAGCACCGAAAGAGTATGCTGCAATAGTAGTATCTCTACCTAAAACAAGAAAATGGTCTTCTTGCCCACCAATATTATAAGTCATAAAATATTTTCTAACAGGGTCACCAAGACCTGCTTCAAATGTTCCAGAAATATTTCCATAACTTAAAGTAATACCTAAATTTGAAGAACCTACTAAAGATTGGCTACTTAATGAGTGTGAACCTTTATCACCATCATTTTTGTAACCATAGAAAGCATCTACATACGCATTACCATATATGTTTGCTTTGAATTCGCCACTTGTAAATTCAATGGCAAAAGCTGGAACGGCCATAAAAACAGCCATTAAAGATAATAATATCTTTCTCATATTTCCTCCTAAATAACTTAATATATATAAATATTAAGACCTTTTATGGATTTTATATATTATAAAAAAACAAATGTCAACAGATTATTGATAATTTTTTTCAATATAATATTTAAAAAATTTATATAAGATAACTTATTTTTTTACTTATATATTATATATTTAGTGAAATACAAATCATTATTATTTGAAAAATTATATAAACTAAAGTTTTACATTAATAAATTATTCCTGGATATTGGAAATTGCCATTATTAAGAATATCTATTTTAATACAGTTACTACCCTTTTTACTTTTTTCACTTTTTATATCGCCAAATAAAAGGCCACCTTTATATATATTACACTTAAACTTATTATTATTTTCTAAGGATTTAAACATAAATATACCTGTAACAGGGGCATAACATGTTAATTTAGCATCCTGCACACCAAATAAGGCACATTCTTGATTATACCTTCCATATTGGCCTTTTATGTGGGCGTTCATCTCCGTTTTATCAGGAAAAAGGACAACATCAAAAGGGCTTGCTGAATAAAATTCCACATCTATTATTAAATTATCTTTACCATTTCTTGATAAATCAAAAGCCCATATCTGCCCTTTTTTTAATGTATGAGTTTTTTCCACAATAGGCGTGGACCTTATATCAGATATTATACCATTATACATTTCTTTGTTTGATATACCACAGGCATAGTTATATATTTTTTTCTTTTTTTCATCCACCTTTATATATGTGGATATACCACTGTGAAGTAAAAATGATGAATATAAAAGCGAAATATCTAAATAGTTACCCTGCCTGTTATGAAATGCGTTATATGGGTTTGGGGTGTTGGAATTTGTTTTATTATCTATAATATAGCTTGATTTTACATATTTATATATTGCTATACTTTGGCATGCTTTATCATCTGCTAAACATGAAGATGTGATTTTATGAATAAAGTTTCTTATATTAAAATCATCAGTTATTAAGTAATCATTAATATGGTATTTTTTTTCTTTTTTATTATTATATGATGATGAAATAATACTATCTGTATTAACATCTATCACAAACATATATAAAAAACCTACTATAATTAGTAGCCCTATTATTGCGTAAGTAAATCCCTTTAACATATATTTTCCTAGCTAATATAAATATTATATTCTATTTATCATAAATATTTATAAAAAATCAATGGAATAATAAAATATATCACTTGTATTTTTATAATATTTAGATACAAGTATATTTTATATGGAGGAGTAATGTATAAAATAGCAGCAATTACAAAAAACTTTCCACGTCATTTTGACTTTATTGTATCTCTTATGGAAACAGGTTGTTTATGTGGCGTAGCTATGGTGCTTGATGAAAACAACACTTTTATTAAAGAAAATGAAAAATTAAACGATTATTACCAAAAATCAGAACATAAGTTTTTTGGCAATAAATTTAATAATATATCAAGAATTAAAACCCATACTTTTAAAGAAGATGAAGTTAATAGTGAAAAGTTTATTGATTTTGTAAACAGCTTATCCCCTGATTTAACTATTATTTTTGATATTGATAATTTAAATGATAATACACTTGAAAGTATTAATAACAATATTTGGAAATACCATTTTGGTTACTTCCAAAACTATGCAGGAATAAACTGTAATATTTATGCTGCTACATTAAATAAAGCACAAACAATATGCACTACCCTTATTGAATATAAAAATAATAAGTATGACGGTAGAATAATACACCAGACTAACGCTAATTTTAGGCAGGAAGATACTGTAACAGATGCAGAATTTAGAAGCCTTAGAAAAATGATGCTTGATATGGAAAAAATTATAAACCTATATAATAATAACAATATTACATATTATAATAACACTAACCCTATGATTATTGATTATCATGTAATAGATAAATCTAAATTACAAAATATTATAGAAAATAGTAGTTTTCTTGTAAAAAATTTATGTGACGATGAAGAAATAAATTTTATTAAACAAATATAAATAATGGAGTTAAAATGGACCAACACAGACTAGAAAAATATAACAAATTAAGAGAAATGGGACTAAACCCTTATGTAAATTCACATATTATTACTTCCCCTATTGCTGATATTATAGAAAGGTTTAATGATGAAACACAAGCATTACCAGAAAACGAAGAATTTAAAGCAGCAGGAAGAATATTAGCTAAAAGAGAGTTTGGAAAAACTGCCTTTTTAACTGTTAGGGATAGAAGTGGAATTATACAAGTATATATTAAAAAAGCACTACTTTCAGAAAATGATTTTGAAGTGTATTCTCTTACTGAAGTTGGGGATTTTATAGGTGTAGAAGGCACATTATTTCGTACAAAAACAGGCGAATTAACTATAAGAGCTTTTAAATACAGGCTTCTAACAAAAGCATTAAAAGATTTACCTGAAAAATTTCACGGCCTTAAAGATATTGAAACAAGATATAGACAACGTTATCTTGATTTAATTGTAAATAACGATGTAAAAGATGTTTTCATCAAAAGAAGTAGAATTATTAAAGAAATAAGAGATTTTTTTACAAGCTATAACTTTATAGAAGTGGAAACACCTATGATGCACTCACTGGTGGGTGGTGCTACTGCAAAACCGTTTGTTACTCACCATAACGCACTAAATATGCCACTTTATTTAAGAATTGCACCAGAGCTTTATTTAAAAAGGCTTGTGGTTGGTGGCATAGAAAGAGTGTTTGAGTTAAACAGAAATTTCAGAAATGAGGGTGTTGATACAAAACATAACCCAGAATTTACTATGATAGAATGGTATATGGCCTATGCTGATTACCATACATTAATGGATTTAATAGAAGAACTTGTTAGCAACCTTGCTGAAAAAATAAACAATAAAACCACTCTTGAATTTGGTGATTTAACTATTGAATTAAAACGTCCATGGGCAAGGCTCACTATGGCAGAAGCAATAGAAAAATATGGCAATATAGATAAAGGAAGTATTGATACATATGAAAAAGCTAAACAAGAAGCAGAAAAACTTCATATTAAAATAGAAAATTCTTGGGGGCATGGTAGAATAGTTTCTGAAATATTTG
>CALADT010000076.1 GCA_937890655.1 uncultured Mucispirillum sp.
TATACTACCTAAATGGCCTGCTTCATCAGGTGCTTCCACATGAATAAATACATAATCATGATTTTTTAAAGCATCTATTGCATATTTTGCCTTGCCTTTAAAGTTAGTATCAGTAAATCCTGTAATATTTGGCACTTTAATAATATCCATACCGGCACATACACCAATACCCCTTATTAAATCAACAGCAGAAATAACAGCACCTTTTAATTTATATTCATCAATAAATGCAGGAAGTGCTGGCCTTGCACCCTGCCCCCACAACCATATATTTGTTGCTTTACCTGTATCAATACCACTTTTAAAAATTTTTTCTTCTGCTTGTTTCATAATATTTAATAATAAATCACTATCATTACCATTAGGAAGGTATTCTAAAATATTTTTATCACTAATATCATGGGGTGGAGTAGTATTAAATATCTTACCTTTAGCGTTACGCATAACCATTAAGTTTCTATAACCTACCCCTTTATAAAACTCAACTGATTGATTATTAAACTCTTTATTTAAAGCATTTATAATATTTTCAACATATTTTTCTTCTATATGATGAGCTGTAAAACTTTCCATTATGTTATCTTTTATGGTAACAGTATTACAACGGAAAGCAATATCATTATCATTTAATTTAATACCCATACTTACAGCTTCTAAAGGACTTCTACCTGTATAATATTTACAAGGGTCGTATCCAAATATGCTTAAATTACATATATCACTACCTGGAGCCATATTATCTGGTGTAGTTTTTATATAACCACATTTTCCTTTAAGAGCTAAACTATTTATGTTTGGAATATTAGCATATTCAATAATTGTTTTATTATTTAACTCTTTTATAGGTCTATCAGCTAAACCATCACAAAGCAAAACTATATATTTCATAACTTACTTCCTTCAACTCTAATTACAACAGTTTTTTCTTTTACAAATGGTTGTTTATCAATTTCTGAAACTGCATTAATAATACTATTGCCTATAACTTCATGGGTCATAAATACTAAAGGCACAGAACTATTAAATTCTTCTGATTTTTCTCGCTGTAATGCTGATGAAACACTTATTCCATTATTAGCTAAAATTAAACCAACTTGAGCCAATACTCCAGGAGTATCTTCAACCATTAAACGCATATAAAATGCCGAATATATATCTTTTATATTTATTATATTTAAATCTTTTTCTTTTTCCACATATCCTAAAACAGGAACCCTAACAGGTGAGTTTGCTGTAATATTCCTTGCTATATTAATAATATCTCCTGCAACAGCAGCACCAGTTACTAAACTTCCTGCCCCTTTTCCATAATGAAGTGTAGAACCTGTTTTATCTGATTTAATATTAACAGCATTAAAAACACCATTTACTTGTGCTAATGTATTTTGTAAAGAAATCATTGTAGGATGTACTCTTACTTCAATATTGTTATTATGCCTTTTAGCTATTGCAAGTAGTTTTATAACGCAACCAAATTCTTTTGCAATAGCTATATCTATTGGTTTAATATTTGTAATTCCTTCTACAAATACATTTTCCATATCAATAATCGTAGAAAAAGCAATAGATGATAATATAGCAATTTTATGGGCTGCATCTATTCCTTCAATATCAAATGTAGGGTCTGATTCTGCATAACCATGCTCTTGTGCAGATTTTAAAACTTCATCAAAACCTTTCCCTTCTTCTGTCATTTTAGTAAGAATATAATTTGCTGTGCCATTAATAATACTATATATTTCTTCTATATTATTTGTAGCTAAATCTTCTTTCATAACTCTAATAATAGGTATACCACCACCAACCGATGCTTCAAAACCTATATCTACACCGTGTTTTTCAGCTAATGGAAATATTTCTTTACCATGTAATGCAAGTAATGCTTTATTAGCTGTTACAACATGTTTGCCTGACTCTATCGCCTTTATAACAATATCTTTTGCAATAGTATATCCACCTATTAATTCCACTATAATATCTATACTTTTATCATTAATTAAGTCCATATAGTTATTAGTTTTTATTTCTACATTTGATAAATAGTTATCTTCTTTTTTATCAATAGAACGGTCTGCTATACCTTTAATTACTATATCTATTCCAGTTTTGCCTTTTATTGTTTTAAAATTATCTATTAAAGCGGCAACAGTTCCCTTTCCAACAACTCCATAACCTATGATACCAATATATACCACTTTATTCATTATAACTCCTATTTACATAAATTAATTCTTAATATGATATATATATTCTATATTATAGTCAATATATATAATTAAAAAAATAAAGATAATTTTATATTATTTATTATAATTATTGATTATTTATATAATATAATATAGAATGCGAAAAAAATAAGAGAGTTATATGTTTAAAAAATTATTATTTTTTATAAAAGATTTTTTTACACCTGCTAAAATAGAAAGCAATAATGTTTTAGATAGGCTTCAAGAAGGCAATAGTCATTTTACATCATATATTTTACATTCTGCACCTGTTAGTAATATAATGAAAGTCCGTGAAATGGCAGTATATGGGCAAGACCCACATGCAGTTATTGTAACTTGTTCTGATGCAAGAATTTCTCCTGAACGTATATTTAATGCAGAAATGGGTGATTTTTTTATAATTAGAACAGCAGGCCATGTGGTTGGAGCATATGAATTAGGAAGTATTGAATATGCTGTAACTCATAGTCAAGTAGATATTATAATTGTTATGGGGCATGAAAACTGTGGAGCTGTAAAAAGCTGTATTGATGACCATGAAGTAACTGATTTAGGATATATTAAGGATATACTTAAAGAAGTATCCCCATCAATAGAAAAAGCTAAAAAAGAAGTTACCTATAAAAATGATATTTTAGAACGTGCAGAAGATTTAAATATATACCATACTGTTGAAAAAATTAAATCCAGTAACATATTAAAACCATATATTGAATCAGGAAAAATTATAATTGTTGGTGCAAAATATGGTATAGCAACAGGAAAAGTAACATTTTTTAAAGATACAATTACATGCCCTATTAACCCTGCTAAAGCTCAATAACAGTAACAGCGTTACCACCATCACTATTTTCAGCTAAATAATATTTAGAAACAGATGGATGAACACGTAAATATTCATGAATAGCTTTTCTTAATTGACCAGAACCTCTCCCATGAACAACATAAGCTACATCGTAATTTGTAAGTAATAAATCATCAATAAATTTCTCTAATAAATCAAGAGCTTCTTCTACACGTTTACCAACAAGAATAATTTCTCTTTTTGTGTTACTTTTACTTGTATTATTAGTTATTTTAACTTTTTTTGATTTAACCTGCTCTACTTTATGCCCAACTAAATCAATTTTTTTAATTATCATTTTTAAACCGTTTAAATCTACTGTAACATTATTACCTGCTATTTCTAATATTTTTACTTGAGAGTTGTATTTATCAAGAAATATAATATCATTAACTTTTATATCTTCAATAGCCTGTTGTTTTGATTTAACAGACATAATTTTTTCAGAAGTTTCTTTAATAGCTTCATCTATTTCATTATTACTTAATTTAACTTTTTGGTTTGCAAGCCTTTTACCAATTTGTAAAAGAGAATATGTTTCTTCTAGTAACTCTATTTCTTTAGAATTAAGTTTTTTTTCTAACTGCTCTTTTTCAATATTTAAAATATCTTCTTTTTCTTTTAGTTCCTGTTCTTTATTTTGTAATAGCTTTTTAGTATGCTCTGCCTCTGCTTGCATTCTATTTAATTCTTCCACCTGCATTTCAATAGATGTTTTATAGCTTAAAATTTCTTGTTTAGCTTCATCTATAATATCTTTTGAAAACCCTAACCTTTCAGCTATCATAATAGGGTCAGACTTACCCATTACATCTTTTAATAATTTATATCGTGGTGAAAGGTTATC
>CALADT010000077.1 GCA_937890655.1 uncultured Mucispirillum sp.
CTTTAATTGTAGGTCCAACAGGTGCTGGTAAATCAACATTATTATGTATGATAGCTGCACAAGCATTTAGATATAAAGATGCTACTGTATTTAGCTTTGATAAAGGAATGTCAATGTTTACTTTAAATCAAGCTCTTGGTGGTAATCATTTTGAAATAGGAAGTGAAAATAGTACTGTAGCTTTTGCACCTTTTAATTACATCGATACGATAGAAGAAAGAACATGGTTAGTTTCTTTTGTAGAAAATATATTACAATTAAATAAAGTAACTATAACACCTAGTATAACAGCTAGTATTTATGATGCTATTAATAGATTATATGAAGTAAAGAAAGCATATAATTCAGAAGATTTTCATATAAGTATAACAGATTTTATATCCCAATTACATAATCAATCAATAGATTTACAAGAAATAATGAATCAATATGATACATCAGGAGCATATGGAGGATATTTCTCAAGTTCAAAAGATAATTTAGATCTTTCTAATTTTTCAGTATTTGAGTTAGAAAAATTAATGAATTTAGATGAAAAGATAATGTTACCTGTTCTTGATTATTTATTTAGAAAGATTGATTTAAGATTACAAGGACAGCCAGCATTTCTTTTGATTGATGAAGCATGGATTGCATTTAAAAATCCTGTATTTTCTAAAAGGATTATTGAATGGTTAAAAGTATTTAGAAAAAGAAACTGTTCAGTTGTTCTAGCTACTCAAAATTTAGCAGATACATCAACAAGTGATGCTGAAACATTATTAAGTGAATTAATAATCAGTACAGCTAGCAAAATATTTTTACCAAATGCAGCTGCTATTAAAGAAGATTTTAAAATTATTTATAAAAAATTTGGTTTAAATGATCAGCAAATAAGAGTTATAGCTAATGCAATACCTAAAAGACAATATTTTCACTATACAGAAGAAGGTAGTAGACTTTTTGAATTAGCAATTGGAAAACTAGCTTTAAATTTTGTAGCAGTATCTACAACACCAGAAATCAAAGCAATAAAAGATTATATAAGTAAATATAATGAAAAATGGGTTTATAACTATTTATCAGATAAAGGAATACAATTAGAAGATTATTTAACATATTTTAATAGGAGTACAGCCAATGGAAATATTTAAAAAATTTAAAAAAATGAATGAAGTAGAATTTAATAAAAATGAAAATTTAAATGCTAAAAATGTATGGAACTCTCGTATTAGTGAATTCTTCTGGAAATATAGAGCATGGCAATTATTAACAATAATATCAATGCTTATTGCTTTGATAGCAGTATCTGGAATGATCTATATTGGAAGTCAATCAAAATTCATACCTTATATAGTTGAAGTAAATAAATTAGGCGAAACAATAGTTGTTGGTAAAACTCAAACAGGAACTATTAAAGATCCTAGAATTATTAGAGCTAAAGTAGCAAGTTTCATTGACACATTAAGACTTGTTTCTATCGATCCAGCACTCCAAAGAAATTATATATATAAAACATATGATAGCTTAAGAAGAGGTGATCCTGCTTTTGAAAAAGCTAATATTTTTTATCAAGATAACAAAACAAATCCTTTTATATTAGGTGAAAATATTAGTAGAAATATTGAAATTACAAGTTTAAATAGGCAAACAGACGAAACATATCAAGTTGATTGGTTAGAAAAAACTTATGATAAAAAAGGAATACTTTTACATGTTAAAGAATTTAGAGCATTAGTTACAGTATTCTTATCACCTATTGATGTGGAAAGTGTAGATAAATTAATAGAAAATCCATTAGGGATATTTATAAAAGATTACAATATATCAGAATTAAAAACATCTGATAATAGTATGATTGAAAAGGAGTAGATTTATGAAAAAAGTTATATTTTTATTTATTAGTGTGATGTTATTAAAAACTAGTTATATTCAAGCTCAGGAATTAGAAATTAGTGATATATTTGAAGATAATAGTAATAATATTTCTCTTACAAATAATGAAAGAAAAGCAATAAGAATAATCAAAGAATGGCAAACTGGTAATAAAGTATCACCAGTAACAAAAGGGAATAATGGTGAAATAGAATTAATTTATGGATTATCACAACCTCAAATATTAACTGCTATATTACAAGTTACAGATATTCAATTTGAAGAAAATGAATCAAAATCAGCTGTACATTTAGGTGATACTGCACGATGGGTAGTAGAACATATTAAAGGTAATCAAGAACATTTAATAATAAAACCAAAAGAATCAGGATTATTAACATCTCTTGTTGTAGTTACTGATAAAAGAACTTATCACATGCAAATAAAAAGTAATGAAAAATTATATTACCCAATGGTGAAATTTCATTATCCAGAAAATTTAATAATAAAAGCTCAAAATAAAAATTATAATAAAGTTAAAAATATATCAGTTAAAGATATAGCTACAGGAGCATATTTAAAAGATTTAAATTTTAATTACACTATAAAAGGTAATGCAAGTTTTAAACCTGTAAGAGTTTATAATAATAACATTAAAACTATTATTGAAATGCCAAGAAATATCAATGCAAGTAATATACCTATTTTGATGACATTAGAAGCAGAAAGTAAAAAACCTGTAATAGTAAATTATAGATATCAAAACAATAAATTTATTGTAGATGCAATATTTGATAAAGCTATTTTAATTTCTGGTGTTGGTATGAAACAGAAAAAAATAACTATTATTAGAGGTGAGTAATATGAAAAAAGTAAGTATTTTATTAATATTAATTTTATTAGCAGCATGCAGTACTAAAACTACAAATATAATGAATGTAAAAGTAGAAAAAAATATATATGAAGAAATATCTCAAGATACTATAGATCTTATAAAAAATAATATTAATATTGATTCATCAAGTATTATAATTAATGGTAAACTAGATCAATATCTTAATATATTAGAGCAAAAATTAAGAATTGCAGGTTATCCAGTATTTGTTACTGCTGAAAATGTAATGTTAAAAGAAAATGATTATCTTTTAAAGTATATTATAGATACAATAGAAAAAACTAAAATAAAAAAAAATACAGTATTAACTGTAAGATATACTTTATCTATCAAAGATAAATCTTGTTCAAAAATTTATGAAATAAACAATAAAAAAGAAATATTATTTAAATCTGAATGGTACTGTTTAGGAGATTAATATGGCTTTTTTAGATGGTAGACTTAAAGAAATTATAAAAAATATTAGTGTAAAAAAACTCACAAACACACCAAAAATGGTAATATTATTATTTCTTATTATTATATTTAACATTAATAGTTATATTAAATGCTGATAAACGAACAAAAGAAGAAGTTGCTTATACTGATATTAAAGTAGAAGAAACTGATGAATATGATGATAAGTTTGTAAAAAATCAAGCCGACTTATTAGGTTATAAAAAAAATGAAAGTGAAAAAATACCAAAAAACTTAAAAGAAGAAGAATTTAATAAAATATTTGCAAATGATCCAGCACTCCAAAGAAATAAACAAAAAAATAATGAGGAAGAATTTCTAAATGAATTTGGTTTATCTGATGAAGAAATGAATACTACTAAAGAATCACTAAATACTTTAGAAAATGAATTAAATAATATTTCTAAAAATATACCAAAATTGCCAGTATTAGTTCTTTTAGATAAAGAAACAAATATGTATAGTATCTCTGGATTATCAGAGAAATTCTTTAATGGAAAAAAGAGAGAAGACAAATATCTAACACAAGAACAGAGACAAGCATTAGCAGAACAAGAACTTGCTGAAGAAAATGCTAGAAAACAAGAATTAGCTAATGCTTTAAAAAGTGCTACTCTTGTTGTAAGTAATACTGGTAATCCTAATGATACTACTGATAAATTAGCAAATATTAATAGAATTGATAATATTACATTTAATAAAGATGTATTAGATAGTGATTTTAAATTAAATAAACAATTAGAAGCTGGGTTAGAAGGTGAAATTAAAACTGGTTTTGTAATACCTGCAACTCTATTAACAGAAATAGAAAGTCAACTTAAAGGTATGGTTGTTGGACAAGTGAGACAAAATATATATGATACTGCTACCGGTCAAATGTTATTAATTCCACAAGGAACAAAATTAGTCGGAGATTATCAATCCGATGTTCAATATGGAGCTAAAAGGTTATTTATTAATTGGAAAAGATTAGTATTTCCTAATGGTAACTCTCTTGATATAGGTACAATGCCAGGTGCAGATATGGCTGGCATTTCTGGATTTAAAGATAAATATAATACTCATTTTTGGGAAATGTTTGGAAGTTCTTTATTATTTTCATTTGTACTGGCTGGTGTAAATCTAACTCAAACACCTGATATGTTTGATCAGTTTTTACCATTATATTCACGAGGTGCGGCTGGTGCATTAAGTGAAGGTGTTGGTCAAAGTCTAGGTGAAACTATGTCTCAAATGATAAGAAAAAATCTAAATATTGCACCTGATCTAACAATAAGAGCAGGATATTTATTTAATATTATGATTACAAAAGATATAGTCTTACCGGAGTATTCAGAATGATTAATTATTATATTATATAATAAAAAAAGGAGTAGATTTATGAAAAAAATTTTATTTATTTTATTTGTAATATGCATTTCAAAAACAAATGCTCAAATGATAGTGGAAGATGCTAGTAATTTATTTCAAAACACTGCTACTGCAGTTAATACCGCTGCCACATTAGCTGAAACAATTAAGCAATATAAATTACTTGTTAAAGAGTATGATATGATGGTAAAAAATATGGCAGCACCATATTTTTGGGTATTTAAAGAAGTAGATGATTTTGATAAAAACATTGATTATTATAAAGAAAAATATTCAAAATATAGTGATAAAGCTGCTTGGGAAGCTCATTTTGCTTCTTATCTTGATCCTGATTCATATGCTACTAGCCCTTGTTTTAAAATTGGTGGATGTTCTAAAGCTGAAAATGCAAGAATTAGAGCAGATAGACAAGCTATGATGGAAAATGCAGGTTTAACAAGCAGACAATTTGTAAAAGATTTTAGAGAATTACAAAAAGAATATAGAATAAGAACAGCACGGTTAAATAAAGTAGCAGAAAATGCAAAAAGAGCAGAAGGTAATTTACAATCACAAGCTGCTACTAATGATTATTTATATTTAATGAATAATAATATGGAAGAAGTTATCAAAAGAATGGATGCTTTTAGTGAAAGTTATAACAATATGCTTATGATTAAATTAAATGAAGAAGCGGTAAATAAAGTAAAAGATCAAAAAACACTAGATGAACAATTAAAAGTAAAAGTATCTGATGATAATAGGTTATATTTTACTGATATCTCTACAAAAAGGTAATAGTTATGAAAAAATATTTACCATTTATCTTATTATTAGCTTTAATAATAATACCACATACAAGTTATGCACAAACAACTTTTAATTTTGATGTTGTAGAAGAAATTAGAGAACAAATAGAGTATAATTCTAATATATGGATAGGTCACATCAAAAAAGTAGCATTAAACCTATTCTATATATTAGCTTTAATTAGTTTTGTAAGCAAATTTATACTTGATGTAATGTCTAAAGGTGAAATAGATAGTAAAGATAGTATATCTTATATTATAAGATTTATATTTACTACTGGTTTCTTTTATTTTCTATTAGACAATGGAGTAGAACTTGCAACTTCTATTGTTGCATCCTTTACAATGTTAGGTGAAAGGGCAG
This sequence comes from uncultured Mucispirillum sp., assembly GCA_937890655.1. Taxonomy (GTDB): domain Bacteria; phylum Chrysiogenota; class Deferribacteres; order Deferribacterales; family Mucispirillaceae; genus Mucispirillum. Next base: position 5,729 of record CALADT010000077.1, read on the forward strand.
TAGGATTAAAACCTACATTCACCAACTTAATATCAGTAGGATTTGATTTATTAGTCGCTGGTGATAACATTGGCTGGAGTGATTTTGAAATAAAAATACCTTTTTTTGTATTAGCAGTACTTACATTATTATTTCTTATAATTATTACAGCTAATCTTATTATAGAAGAAATAGCAGCAGCTATTATGATTTATGTAGGATTCTTTGTTCTTGCATTTGGTGGTATGGAATATACAAGAGAGAGTGCTATAAATTATTTTAAAGCTATTCTAGGTATCTCTTTAAAAATACTTACAATTATATTAATTATGGGCATTACCATTCAAATAATGAATTCATTAGAATACAATTTAAAAATTAATGCTAAAAATAGTACAGAAGGAGGTGTTATAATATATCAAGCATTAATAGCATTTTTAACAGTATTCTTTTTAGCCTTGCTCTCAATGAAATTACCTGATGCTATATCAAACCTTGTAAGTAATGCTTGGGGAAACATGTCAGGATTAACATTAATGGGTGGGATTGCACTTGCTCAAAGTACAGCATCAAAAGTCGCTAGTATGGTTGCATCAGGTGGTCAAGCTGGTAAAAATATTATTACTAGTTATAAAGACTACAATAAAAATAAAGAAATCGGAATCAAGAAAAAAGAAGCAGAAAAAAGAGGTGAAGACACATCTTTAAACCCAATGTATAATAAACAAAAGAACAGCTCAGGTAAAGCATACTATGGAGGTAAAGCAATTGCTGCCGTATCTGATAAATTAGGTAGTATTTTTGGTAATTCAAATGAAATGTCAAGTAGTAGTGATAATACTAATGGAAATACTGATAATAACACCAAAATAAATAACAATAATAATATGAATAATAAGGATAGTAATAAAGATGAAAAGTAAAATAATATTAATAATATTATTATGTTCTTTTATAAGTGTACATGCAAAAGAGTTCAATCCAATTAAAGATAATAATACTATGAGTATTGATCAAAAACTATCTTGTTCAATAGCTGCTGGTTTAAAATTCAATGTACCAATTGATGTATTATTAGCAATATCAAGTATTGAAAATGGTAATATAAATACTATATCAAAAAACAAAAATAATACATATGATTATGGAGTGATGCAGATAAACAGTACCTATATAAAAGATTTGAATAAAAAATATAATTTAAATTTAAAATATCAAGATTTTTTAACTGGTGATTGTTTTTCTTTTGATGTGGCTGCTTTTAAAATAAAAGAACATATAAAAAATGATTCTGGTGATTTATTAACTAGAATAGCTATGTATCATTCTAAAACTTATAAATATAATGAAAGATATAAGAAAAAATTATTATATTTTTGCAAATATTGGAGTGATTATTTAAATGATAAAGGTTTTAAATTATACCTTTATTCAGAAATAGAATGAAAAAATAGTTTTCAAGGAGGAAAAAATGAAAACAAAAATTATTTTAAGTTTAATTGCCTGTTTATCAGTATTATTAATTATATCATGTGCTGATGGAACAGATAGTGTTGATTTTAGTTATTCACCTAATTCAACGGATATTAAAACAATTAATTTTAAAGCATTTGGTAAAAGTGATTTTGGCAATTTTGAATACTCTTGGAATTTTGGCGATGGGGAAAAAAGTTTAGGTCAAAATGTGAGCCATACTTTTGAAAAATTTGGAAAGTATAATGTGATTTTAACAGCTACTATTGAAAAAAGTAACATTATCACTGAAGTTCAAAAAGAAATAGAGATTGAAGTACCTATAATTAATAATATTAAAATTACAGGAAAACCTAGCTCAAAAGGTGCTGATATTATTGAATACACAGTAAGTAGTGAATCAGAATATGAAAATGAAATTGAATACAACTGGCAATTTGACGACGGCACAACAGCTACTGGCATTATTACTACTAGGGATATGCCTAAATGGCCTAATGGTGATGGCTCTGGATTTATCAAAGATAGAGTATTTATTTCTGCATATATACCAAGTTTAGATTATACATATAGAGTTAAAGATGCTATAGAAGTTCAAATAGAAAAACCAAAAATAAATAATTTTAACATTAATTGTACTAATGAAGGAACTGCTTCGCAAGATATATTTAATTGTGATGTTCGTAAAGATGGAGTTAATCCAACAGCTACAGTAGGACACCTAACTTATGAATGGTCTTTTAATGGTGAAGTACGAGCTGGTGATACTCAAACATTTATACTAACAAAGAGTAATTATGATTATCCTGTTTATGTAACAGCAACTATTGACGGAACTAATATATCTGAAACAAGAAAAGCAACAATTAATTATTCTACAAATGAAAATGATATTAATTTTAGCTGCAATACAGCTATTGTAGATGATAATCACGAAGATGCTTTAAAAGTAATATGTAAGCCAAAATATGATAAAGGTAAATTTAAAAATCCTACTTTATCTTGGGATATGGGAAATAATAAATCACCTGTAGATACAACAGGAGGTAATGTAGTTGAATATACTTATAATCAAGCTGGTGTATATAATATTGTAATGGAGTTTACAGCAGAAAATTTATCAAAACCTTTAAAAATTGAAAAAAAAGAAACAGTATTAGTAAATTTATCTACTTGGTCAAATACATATGATGATAAGAAAGCTGGTAGTCATCTATGTAAAGATGGCTCTACATACTTTTATAGACAAACAAGAACGTTCAATAATAATTATAATAATTTTAGACAAGAAGATTTTGATTTATATAGTTCTTTTAGTACTCGTGGTTATTATTGTAAAGGTCAAGAAAATGGATGGAATAAAGGTGAAGAAATTAATAAATGGTATGTTAATGGAACTGAAACTGGAACAAATTGGGGTGGATGGACTCAGAATGGTGTTTTCACTTTATGTCCTAAAGGTGAAAATAAAGAATCAAAAAAATGTATTCATAGCAGTTTTTAATAAAAAAAGTGCTAGCAAAAGCTAGCACTTTTTTATATCATTGTAATTCCGGATGTAGACGTGTAACATAAAATCTAACTTCTTTAGCACAATTAGTACCATCTGCATATTTAATATTTACTAAGGCACCTAAAAACACAGTCTTTGCTGGATATCCAGGAAAACGATATATTATAAGGTCGTTTTTTAATTCATCTTGTTTGATATAATCTATATACTCACCTGGCTTACTTTCTTGATAAAATGTTGATGTTACATTATCATTATATATGATTTTCATTTCATCAAATTCTATTTGTTCATTATAAAGTTATTATAAATTCATAAGATCCATCAATAATTTTATTTCCTACATCAGTTTTTATTTTTAAATTATCACAAGTAGGTGATGTGGATATTGGTTTTATATATAGGTTACCACATTGTAGCCCAGCATTATTTATATGTGCAAATCCATTCGGTTCTTTTTTGGCATATAATACAACTTTATCTGAAAGATCTTCTCTTGACTTATAAATCAAAGGTTCTAATTCATTATAAGCATAATGGCCTTCATAATCCCAAAATAAATCATTACCATAAGATTTATTAGGGTCTTTTAATTTAATTTTATACTTATAAACACCTATATTTTCATAAGTAAAATCATCTGATGTTAAAGTACATGATAGAGCTTTTTCTTCTTCAGCACAACCAGCTAATGCTAATACCATCACAACACCAAATAATGAAAATAATAACTTTTTCATATCTATACACCTAATATTAAAAAAATAGGGCTTGAAAAAGCCCAGTATTACTGTGCAGTTGATTGAACTGCTTTTTGAATTTGTTTTTGAGTTTTATACTGACTTAAGGCATACACTGCCCACATAGCAGCTGGAATCCATCCTATAAAAGTAAATTGCAAAATCATGCATATTATACCTGCAAATGGTCTTCCTATTGTGAAAAATGCAACAAACGGTAAGAATATAGCTAACATAATTCTCATATTCTCATCCCTCCTTTCAAATATAATTTTTAGATATATTGTATATACATTATGTGGGGGGGGAATGCAAGAGAAAATTTTAAAATATTATAAAAATTATCTTTCAATTCCTTTATTTTTGCTTTTTTCCTTTTCTTGCTTTTTCGCATCATCAAAAATATATTTTAAATCATATGTTTCACCAATTTCTGTAACATCATATTTTTGAACACAATCTTTTAGCCATTTAAACTTTTTATTTAATCTTTCAGTTATATCAGTTAGATAGTGGGTTGACATTGGTTCACTAGAAATATACCCTGAATACTGCCTATGTTCAAAACCATTTTCTTCCATAAATTTTTTAATACTAGAATATGCTTGATGAGTATTTTTAAAATATTTAAGCAATTCTTTTGTATCTAAATCAAAATTTATTGCTTTTTTAGTTTCTGCTTTACCCATTGATTATACCCATACACCCTCGTTATGTCTTTTATAATATTCTTTCATATCTGTATCACCTTCTTTTCTGTCAATCCAAATCCATTCTTTGACATTTTTTGTAAACCATTCTTGTTCTAGTAAATTTTGAATATTGAAAATACCCATTACAGCTAAATCTTTTTCATTACCTTGGCAAATGTAAGTATATTTATTTTTTTTGATTAACCCAGTATTGTCTGCTAATTCATCAATATCTTTATAGATTTTATCTAAATTATATTTACCCTCTCTTCTGATTTTATCTTCGTCCATAACTATTCTTGTTCCTATTCTGTAATCCATATTATGCCTCCAAAATTAATATTTTATTTATTTTTTTGTATATACAAATATATCATTTTTAGCAATATTATGCAATATCATTTACCATAAAAACACTGCTACATAACTTATCCACAAGTTATGCAGCAGATATTTTTTGTTTATCAAACAAATATATTATTTGATTAAAAATTAAGCATTACCTGCTTATAGAGTATGAAATGTTTCTACTGTAATAATTTTCCCCTCATTTGTAGTTCTTATTCTTTCTTTTGAATTTTCGTTTACAATTATTTTATTTTTTTCCTGTTCCTGCTTTTGTGTCTTATCCAGCTTTAAAGCAGGCTGCAAAGATTTCTGAATATTTTTCAATGCTTCATCACGAGAAAGTCCATTTTTTGATATAATGTCATTAAAATCACCAGATATTTCTTTGCCATTTATTTTAGGAACTACAACAGTAATATTTTCATATTTATTCTGGACGGCATTTGCAGCATTTAAACCGATATTACCTACCTTATTGGTCAAATCATTATCAGCTGCAATTACTATATTCATGTCTGGATATTTTTCAGTAATTGCTTTAACTGTATGCTCAATATTGTTAGCACTCATAGCAGCAATAACTTTTACATCTTTATTATTTAGTGCTTCATTTATACTTGCAGCAGTAGCATACCCTTCAGCAATAACAACAGATTTAGCAGATTTTAAATCAGATACAAAACCATCTACAATATGAAATGCACCAACTTTATTTGTATTTTTAGCAAACCGTTTTTCGCCATTCTCGTCAATATACTGTGCTGATTTTAATCTGCCCTCAATATTAAAAAGTGGAATCGTGATAGTATTATCCTGACCAGAATATATATTGCTGGCAGGCTCTATCATTTTATTAGATAAATAAGTATGTTCATGAATAGCTTCTTTATTCATAAATTTAGCATATATGGCCTTTTCTGCCTTTTCAGTAAGTATTTTATCCTGCTGCTCTCTTTCAGTCTTTTTAGCATTATATAATATTTTCATTTCAGCTTTTTCTTCTGGTGTCATAGCATGCTCTTTTGATGTCCATTTAATTTCTTCACCAGTGCGGTTGTTCATAAAATAGCCGTTAGCTACTCCATCAGAATGAAGCACATAAAATCCAGACTGTTCTTTACCTTTATCTCCATCAACTGCTATTCTATGTTTCTGCCCATCAGCAATAACAGTATTCTCTAATACACCAGCAGATTTTATACGGTTTAAAAACTCTTCTTCAATATTTAAAGGCATATCAATTTTAACTTTATTTTCTATATTTTTAATATCCCATTTAAAAAATTTATCTTTTTCTTCATTCTTGCAATACCAGAATTTACCATCTTTATCCCATTCTGCACCGAGTGCTTTTGCTGCATCTTTTTCATCATAAGGCACAGCAAGTATATATTTATTTTCCTGCTGATTTACTGCCTTATTATTAGTATTATCAGCTTGCAGCATTTGCTCTTTTCTACTGGCTAAATCTTTCTCATTAATTTTTTCCCATTTATCAAATAAAGATATATCAACATCAGCAGGCACAAACCAGCATACATTATTTCTATCCCATTTTGCACCAAGTGATTTAGCTTCATCTTTTTCAATTTTTGGAACATTTATATAAGTAACAGAATTATCTTTATCTATTTTATTTTCTGGCGTTTCCTTTTCCATAGTCTGCTCATTAGTATTTATTTGTTCAAGTGCTAATTCATTACCTAAAATAAGTTTTGCTGCCCTGTCAGCTTCTTTTACTGCATTATATAAAAATGATGGTTCATCTCTTATTGCTTTTGACCAGGATTTTAAATATGCTATATTATTTTTATCTGGTTCATGACCTAAACCGCATTGAGTGCCTACAAGAAAGGAAGTAATTTCAGCGACAAGTTCTTCTTTTGCATAGCTTTCTGTGCCAAATGTGCCAGACATATCACGATTATTTCGGCTTGAATGACCTGTCCAGTGTCCAAGTTCGTGCAATGCAGTTCTATAATATTCTTCATTACTTACAAACTGCTCTTTTAAAGGAAGAGTAATTGTATCTGTTACAGGGTTGTAATAGGCTCTGTCTTGTGCTTTATGCTTAATTTTAGCACCAGAATTATTTAAAATTTCTTCTGCTTTTTCAATAGGGTTAAAATCTATTTTTTTAGGCTCATAAGCTGGCAGTCCTTCGCATTGCTCTGCATTAAATACAATACTCCATACAGCTCTTGGTTTTTCCAGTTTTTCTGTAACTACAATTTCTTCACCTGTTTCTTTATCTATCTCTTTTCTTGTTTCAGTAGTTTGCAGATACATTATAGGTTTTCCTTTTTCACCAGCTCTAACTTTTGCATTCTGCTCAGAAGCTTGCAAAAATGTAAGCCATCTATTATCTTCATAACCTTTATCTGTTGCAATATCTATTAAGTTCAACATATTTATTCCATTATATTCTTTACCAGTTTTTATATTAAATGGTAAAAATCCATTCCCACTCCATGATTTTTGCCATGGAGCTTCATTTTTTTCTATTAACTCAGCAAACTTATTTGCAAGCTCATAATATCTGTTTGTTTTACTCATCATCAACCTCGTCATATCTTGCATTTAATGCATCTTCTTCAGATATTGCTGTTTCAGCTTGCAAACCTAATATATCAGCTTCATCAGGGGTAAGTTCTACCACTGCTCCTGGGATATCCAAATCCCTTAATTTTTGTTCCAAAATTTCATCCATAATTTCACCTCATTTATTTTTTAATAATTTTAGCAGCTAAAATTATTAATCATTTTTTACTAATTTTTTATTGTAGATTGGTTCGCCATTATTATCTTGATATGTAGTTTTGCATTTTGGATAGGAAGAGCAACCCCAAAAAAAGCCATCTTTACTCTTTCTTCTAACAAGTTTAGAATTACACTCTAAACAGCGATACTGCTCTGATGGAACAGCTTTTTCTCTAATAGTTAAATCTGGTTTACCTTTATCATCATTAAATGTAGTTTTACATTCTGGATAGTTAGAACAACCCCAGAAAAAATTATCTTTTCCTTTTTTTCTTATAAGATAGCCTGTATCACAGCTAGGACATTTTTGAGCATTGCTTTTGAATATATTTTCACTAGATTTTATTTTATCTATTTCTTTACTTGAAAACTCTGTTACAGAGTTAATAAAATTATCAAGTTTTGACATATCTGTATTAAGTTCTTTTATATCTTCATGCCATAATGCTGTCATATCTGGATATATAATATCACCTGATAAAAGAGATATAAGCTCTTTACCTAAATCAGTTGATACAATATTTTTCTTATCATCTTTAACATAACCCCTGTCATATAAAGTTTTAATAAGTGCCGACCTTGTTGCAGGTGTTCCAATGCCACCATTTTCACCTGCTTTATCTTTATCTTTTTCTTTTAAAAGCTGTTTTGTTTTTTCATTTTTACAGTAAACAGCTACCCGTTTTAAATCCTGCAGAAAAGTATCTGTTGTATATAATTTTTTAGGCTTTGTTTCTTCTTTTAAAGAAATAAAGTCTATTTTTTCTACCTGTTTTCCTTCATAGATTTGACTGTAATCTAAACCACCTGTTACTGTTTCATCATCTTCTTTTTCAGATAATATTCCTTTCCAGCCAGCATCCAATAACTGCCTGTGGTTATTGATTAAAGTATCACTACCAACATTTATTGTAATTGTATGTTTTAAATATTTTGCTGGTGGTAAAAACTGCATCACAAATCGGTTTGCTATTAACAAAAATACTTTTTTCTCATCATCTGAAAATGCAGAAAAATCAAGCTTTGTTTCCGTTGGGATAATCGCTGTATGAGCTGTTGTTTTTGAAGAGTTAAATGCTTTTGATTTGATATCTATATTTGTATTATTTATTATATTTTGGAGTTTATTATCTTCTATATTTTGCAGACAGGCAATGATAGCGGGTGATTGTTCATATGTTTCGTCAAGCAAATAGTTACAGTCTGAAC
>CALADT010000078.1 GCA_937890655.1 uncultured Mucispirillum sp.
CCGGGTGATAATACTTCAATTCTGTCGTCAAAAATACACACCTGTATACAAGAATTATCTAAATAACTTCTGTGCACAACAGCATTGGCAATCATCTCACGAATAGCAGATATTGGCAATTCATAAACATTGGTTCTGTATATTCCTCCGATTTCTGCTCCCATATTAATGTGTCTTAAAACAAATTGATATGCATCTTCCACCTGCCTGTAAATCGGTCCATCAAATTCTTTCTGATCAATAAAAATATCTCTAATTGAGCCTTTAAACAATGCACACTGAATTTTGGCTGATTTACTTTGATTTTCTGTCATCAGTTCAAAGGCATGTGTTGGATATAAATTTTTCCCTATTCTGCAAAGTATTCCAAAATCTACCAGCTTCTCCACTGTCATATCCTTTATTGCATTCTTTTCCTCTTCGGTTTTGCAAGATAAAACAGCAATCTTTTTCATTGTCTTACAAAGATTGCATACTTTTTCTTCATCAAATTTTTTAAACAATTCTTCTTTTGTCATCATTTCAATAGGGGTTCCACGATACTCCACAGCTCTATATCCATACCTTTTTCTAGCATATACAAGAAAACCAACGAATGCTGCCCCAGTAATAATTAATGGCATATAAGAGTTTACAAATATACAAACAAAAGTAGAAAGCAGAGTAATAATTAAAAGTCTTTCAGCTATTGTGTTGTATCTATCTTTAGTCATAGTATTGCTATTTTTTACTGCTCTACCTTTCATAACTTTATTAAATATATATACAATAGCAGGTGTTGCAACTGCACAACCAATAATCCATAAAATAAATGATAACATAATATCGTCTCCTATAATTTATTTGACAGGTTAAGTTCCTATCATAAATATAAACTACCATATTATAACTAAAAAGTCAAGTAAAAGTTAAAATATTTTTTTAAACATTTATCTTTATTATCAATAATTTATAGAATTATTGATAATAAAGATACAAAAAAACTTGCTAATTATTATTTATAATATTATATTATATTTATCTATTTTAACTTCTATAGTGAAGTCTCCTGCATTGCAGGTCCAAGAAGTCTACGGACTTACTTTTTTTTAGACCTTTTAATAGGTTTCAATTCTACACAATTCAATCAAGTTGTGTTCATATTTAAAATATAAAAATATAAAAAACTGGAGGTTGAGTATGTATTCACAAGCTCAATTACAATCTTTTTTTGGCAGTAATTATGATGCCAGCACAATATCTGTTGCACTTACACACGGTGGTGTAACAGGCCTTATCATATCATTATTACCAATAATTATATTATCTGGAATAATGATAACTATTATAAGAAGGATGCAGAATAATCAAAAAGTATTAACAGCATCACCTGTTGCACAAACAGTTACATCTACTGATAGCACACCTAATCAGGTTGGCAGTAAGGCTGTAAGTGTATCTGAAATATCAGATATAGAAGAAGCAGAATATTCTTATTTTACAAAGAATATTACTGCAATAGATATTAATTCATTAGATTCTGTTGATACATCAGTTCAAGAATTAATATATGCGTTAGAAAATAATTAGGAGAAAGAAAATGCAAATTCAAATATTAAAAGAAATCTTTAAAAATACAAGAGATAAAATAGAAAAAAGCACATCAGAAAAGAAACTGTTGATAGGTTTATCAGTCAGCAGTTTAAAAGATATGGCTGCTCTTGTGAAACATAATATGCAGGCATACTGCACAGTATATCCTGTATTACAGAGTATGAAGGTAGAGGGATTAGGGCTTTACTATTCTAAAGAAAATGGCTTAGTATCGTATGTGTTTTCAGTTAAAAATACATTTGAAAATACAGAAGATTATTTATTCTTCCATTATGACTGGGAAGAAAAATTTGATTATAAGTCATACTATCTAACATCAAACACAGATGATGTTAAAAATTTATACCTTACTTATGCAGTATTAAACAGTGTAAGTGAGAAAGAGATAGACGAAATGGGTAAAAGTTTAGTTTCAGAAGCAGTTAAAATAAATCCATTAGTCAGAAAACTTAAAGAGCTACAAGGACAGTTTGGTGGAAAGGCTAAAACCACCAGATATTCTAAAACAGCTTAATATTATTTCAGCCTGCTATTATGCAGGTTTTTTTATATTAAATTAATATTAAAAATTAGGAGATATGGTAATGGAATTAGAAAATTTATCAAAAGAGAGAGTTATGCTTAATAATATTAGTGTGTATGGCTACAAATCTATAAAAAAACTTGAAAATTTTAAGCTCAATAATATTAATATTTTGATAGGAATAAATGGTTCTGGTAAAAGTAATATAATATCTATATTTAAATTGTTAAATAATATATATAATCGTCAGCTACAAAGCTATTCTTTAAAAAGTAATATAGATAGTATGTTTTATATGGGAACAAAAAATACTAAAAATATTGTATTAGAGTTTGAATTTAATGATAACCAAAATAAATATAAAATAGAATTAAAAGCAACAGATGATAATAATATCGTTATTGCAAAAGATGTTTTTGATTATCACAAGTCTACACATGTATATAAGATTACAGAAAATAAATTGGAAAGTGATATGCAGGATGCAAAATATATAATAAAATCTCCAAAAGTAGCTATTCATTGTTTGAAAGCAATAAAACAGTGGAAAGTGTATCATTTCCATGATACCAGCGATGATTCACCTATGAAAAGGCAGTGTACAAATAATGATGATTTAATATTTAAGCCAGATGCTTCAAATTTAGTAGCCTATATTAGAATGATATATAAAAAATACAGACAACATTATAATTTAATTGTCAGCACTATTCAAGATGTTGCACCATATTTTGGTGGTTTTGTTATCAGAGATGATGAAAATATTCAACTGGAGTGGTTTCATAAGTCTGACCCTGATACAGCATTAAAAGCTCATATGCTTTCAGATGGAACACTCAGATTTATCTGTTTAGCTGTTTTACTGTTGCAGCCAACGAAGTTAATGTCTGATTTAATTTTGATAGATGAGCCAGAATTGGGGCTTCACCCTTATGCAATAGAAAAACTTGTAGGATTAATCAGGCGGCTTGATAATAAAAAACAGTTTATTATTTCTACTCAATCAGTTGAGTTTCTAAACTATTTTTCAGCTGATGAAATAGTTGTTGTTGAAAATAAAGAAAATCAATCACAATTAGAGCGATTGGATAATGAAAAATTAAAAGTATGGTTGGAAGATTATTCTTTAGGTGAAGTTTGGAACAGTAATATCATAGGTGGCAGACCATGACATAAATATCAGAGTGATAAATCCACTGATGAGTTTTGTATTAACGACATCTAATATGTTATTTCAGCTCTCCATTTGGGGAGCTTTTTTTGTGTAATATTATTTATAATGACCTTTGCAAGAGATAATGTATAGAGTTACATTTTCAATTTTATATACAATTCTGTTAATAT